>NZ_JBXMTI010000147.1:0-22141 GCF_057083605.1 Candidatus Villigracilis sp.
GCACACAGACAAAACACTACTATAATTTGGGTATCCATGAGGTTCTCCAGTTGGTGGTTGGGATACCCCAACTGTATTGAATCTCATGGATTTTTGTCAATCCTCCCCAAGGTAGCAACTTGGGTTACTTTAAGAATCCTCCTATTGGCACACCCACCCCTGTAATTCCTTCTGCAACAGCACCCGAAACCGTACCTTCAGAGACAACGCGAATCGCAACTCTAATACCGTAGATGAAAAGGCATTCTTTTTGAAATGGCTTCTATCAGACACAATGCCCGACTGGCGGGAGTATGTGCACCAACATGAAGCTCAAAACATAAACATGACGAAAACCATCAACGACCTGATCGAAACTTTTGTATCTCAACAGACAGGCGATCTGCCTCAACTGGATGCGCAACTCATCCTAGCTCACGTACTCGACAAACCTCGTACATGGGTCGCCGCCCATGGTGACTCGCCTCTTACCGCCCCGCAAATCGATTCTGCTCAAAAAGCATTCGCGCGTCTGAAAACTGGCGAACCGCTGCCTTATATCATCGGTCATTGGGAATTCCTCGGGCTGGATTTCGACGTCACAAAGGATGTACTCATTCCGCGCCCCGAAACAGAAACGCTGGTTGAAAATGCAATTATCTGGCTGCAAAATTCACCAGAAAGAAGGAGGGTTGCAGATATCGGCACAGGCTCAGGTGCAATCGCCGTCACACTTGCCATGCACGTCCCGCAGGTCTACATCCTTGCTACAGATATTTCAGGGGCCGCGCTCAAAATAGCTAAACACAACGCCATGAAATTCCACGTCCATCACCGAATTGATTTTTTACAATGCGACCTTCTCCCTCACCCCCAGCCCCTCTCCCGCTGGGAGAGGGGAGCCGTAGGCGGGGTGAGGGCATTCGATCTCATCTGCGCCAACCTGCCATACATCCCAACCTCCACCCTGCAACAACTTCCCATCTTTGGACGTGAACCCACCCTCGCTCTGGATGGCGGCCCAGATGGCCTGGATTTTTATCGCCGCCTGCTGAAAATTGCTCCCGCCTGGCTCGCACCGCACGGTATGATGCTGCTCGAAATCGAAGCTTCGCAAGGGGCACAAGCCCTCAGCCTGGCTTACGATTCATTTAACGATGTCACCATTCAATTACGCCAAGACCTTGCAGGGCATGACCGTCTGCTAGAAATACAATTCCACAAGTAGGAGGGTGCATCACAACGGTATAATCAGGAGCAAGGTAAATTGAGGAGGTGAACCGAAGATATGGAATCTTCCACAAGCAAACAGAACAAACCATGGTGGAAACGCGTTGTCGAAATTACAAATATTGAAGTCAGTGACGCTGGCCTGAAACGCAAGGGGCAACTGCTTGCGCTCTATATCATGTTGGTCTGGGGCATCCTCAGTTACACCATAATCAACAACGTAATCTATCTATTCTTTTACCCAAGCACCGAATACACAATCTACCTGATACAGGAATTCCTTCTCTTTCTTTTGTTTTATATTTTTTGGAGGATGAATCGGGGAGGCAGTGTCCTGCTCACGGCTTACATTTCCATCACGCTGACCATCCTGGCTGCGGTTCTCACCTCGGGGGCCAAATACCTGGAATACTCCATGGTCATCTTTGCCCTGCCCATCGGCATGTCCAGCTTTATCATCCGCCCGTCCATGTCATTTGCATACGCATTCCTCACAACCGCCGTATACACCCTTTCCAGCATTTATGAGGGATATATCTGGGAATATAACCTGACTTCCGTCTTCGCCTTATTCGCATTCTCCTTCATGACTTGGATCGCCGCGCATCAACTCGAAAGCGCCCTTCGCAAAAACAACCTGCTGCTGGAAAATTTACAAAGATCAAATCAGGAAATAAAAGACGCCTACGACACCACGCTCGAAGGCTGGTCACATGCTTTGGAAATCCGTGACCGCGAAACCGAAGGCCATACCAGGCGTGTCACTGCATTAACCATGCGCATCGCTCGCATTCTGGGCATCAACGGAGAAGACATCATCCACATTCGAAGAGGTGCGCTTCTGCACGACATTGGGAAACTGGGCATTCCCGACGAAATTCTCCACAAACCCGGCCCATTAACCGAACTGGAAACACAAATCATGCACACGCATCCCAAAATCGCATACGACCTGCTGGCCCGCATTGAATATCTTAGGCCCTCCCTTAACATCCCATATTTTCATCACGAGAAATGGGATGGGAGCGGCTATCCACATAAACTGGCAGGCGAGGCAATTCCTCTTGAGGCGCGTATCTTTGCCGTGACGGATGTATACGACGCGCTTTCCTACGATCGTCCGTATCGAAAAGCGTGGGAGAAACAAAAGGTTCTTGAATATTTAAAATCTGAATCTGGCAGGCATTTCGATCCAGTGATTGTGGAGACCTTTCTCAAAGAGATCGAAAAAGATGAAAACTGAGATCATTCCTGCCACTGAAATCCAGCGCGCGCTTGAAGTTCTGCAAAGCGGCGGCACCCTCGCCTTCCCCACTGACACCGTCTACGGCCTCGGCGCGCTCGCCTTTGATAACTCCGCCATCGAAAGCATTTACACAGCCAAGTCCCGTCCCATTGAAAAAGCCATTCCTATTTTGATCGGCGACTTAAGCGACCTCGATAAAGTTGCGGTGAACATCCCAAACATGGCTCTCCGTTTCGCCTCCCGCTTCTGGCCCGGACCTCTAACCTGCATCCTCCCCAAAAAGCGGACTCTCCCCGCAGCCATTTCTGCCACATCCACCGTTGCAATCCGCATCCCAGACCACGTTGATGCAATTGCCTTATTACGTGCTGCCGGTCCCATGGCGGTAACTTCAGCAAATATCTCAGGTGAGTCCAACCCATCAACAGCCCAGGAAGTGTACAAGCAACTCAATAGCCGCATTCCACTAATCCTCGATGGTGGCAGAACGCCAGGCGGAGTCCCCTCCACACTGGTAGATTGCACAGGCGACGAACCCATTATTCTGCGTGAAGGCCCCATATCTTTGGCGATGCTTTTATCTGCTATGGAATAAATCACCTTGCGCAGTGTCATTCTGAGCATTGCTACAACTTCTGTTCAGAGAACAAGGAACTTATGCGGGCAACGCTTCGACTGCGTTCGAACGATAGTACCGTTCTCTCTCCGCTCAGCGAGGAGATTCTTCGTCCTGAGCAGAGGGCTGAGCGCTCTTGATCTTCTGCGAAGCCTGCAGTCGAAGGACAGTTCCTTGATGGCGGCAGCAAAGAACTCCATCAGCATAGCACAATGGTTGGGGTAAATACTCTCATCCAGTGTTTATATTATGTTCAGCTTGTATTTATGTGCGCACATATAATAACAATCACATTCTCCCTATATCAAACCACCCCACACTTGGGCAAGTGTGGGGTGGTTTGGTTTTATGCCAGCATGTGTCATTCTGCCTGCACTGAGCCGCAGGCACACGTGAGGAGCGGAGCGACGAAGAATCTCTACCTTTGCCAAAAGTGAACCCACCTATAGCGAAAACGAGACCCTCACCGCACTGCATCCGCAATGCGGTGCATGTGTCGCTATCGCTCAGGGTGACACACTAACACCCTGACCAACAAGCAGTGATTACAATAGCGGCCAGGTTGGCATGACATCGATCTCAAGCCCGGAGATATGACCCAAGGCATAGCGATGGTATCCTGCCGCTGCGATCATGGCGGCATTGTCTGTGCATAAAGATAATGGGGGAATATGAATGGGAAATTCCGTTTGAGCTTTGAACATCTGCCGCAATGGACGATTGGCAGAAACGCCGCCCGCTACAAGGATTTCCCTTGCGCCAAATTCACGCGCAGCATTCATAGTCTTCTTGAACAATACATCGATCACCGCTTGCTGAAAGGAAGCGGCAAGGTCGGGGATCGGCAAGGAATGGCTTTTCTTGCGCAGTGACTGCACTTCATACAAGACCGAGGTCTTTAATCCGCTAAAGGAAAAATTCCAGGTGCCCTCGAGCCAGGCGCGCGCAAAGTTGAAACGATGCGGATCACCCTCCTCCGCCGTTTTTTGGATGGATGGGCCGCCGGGGTATGAAAGCTCAAGCAGGCGGGCAACTTTGTCGAAGGCCTCACCAGCTGCATCGTCGAGGGTGGAGCCGAGCCTTTGATAAGTCAAATGATCGGTCATGAGATTCAGTTCAGTATGTCCGCCTGAAACGAGCAAAGCCATCAGAGGGAATTGTGGTTCGGGCGGAACAACTTCGCTTGCGTCATAAACCCAGGCCGAATAGAGATGTCCCTCCAGGTGATTGACGCCGATCAGAGGCTTGCCCATTCCCAAGGCAATCCCCTTAGCCATATTCATGCCAACCACCAGCGAACCTGCCAGGCCAGGCCCTTGCGTGACGGCAATCGCATCAATATCTTGCAGCGTGAGGTGCGCCTGCGCAAGCGCCTGCTCGACGACGGGTGTAATACTCAAGACATGCTGACGCGAAGCCACCTCTGGAAATACGCCGCCATAACGGGCATGGATTTCCATCTGCGAGGCAACCACAGAAGAAAGCAAAGCGCCGCCATTTTCAATGATGGCGCAGGCGGTTTCATCGCAGGAGGTTTCAATGGCAAGGATGCGAGCGGGTTTAAGATCAGTCATCAGTTTCCAGTCATCAGTGATAGGCAAAATGGTCTATTGTCCACGTCCATGGTCTGTTATTTCTTCTTCCACTTCTTCATCGGCAAAACAAAATCATAGGGATATTCAACCAGCCTTTCAATCGTCCCATTTGGGTTAACCCAAAGCGTATCTTCAATGCGGAAGCCCATGCCTTTTTCAGGATAATAAAGCCCGGGCTCCGAGGTGATGACGACACCGGGTGTAAGGCGTTGGTCATCGCTGGTGGTAAAACTGCTGAACGGTCTTTCGTGGATATTCAAGCCAACCCCATGGCCTAAACTATGAACATACCCCTCCACTGGCGCTTTGGTATTGAGCGGCGTCTGATGCCCCTTGGATTCAAAATATTCACAGGTCATTTGATGATAATGTTTGAAGGGTGTGTTCAGATCAAAATTATCCATCAGTTTGTTATAAATATCCTTGACCTGATCGTATAGTTCCTGCGCCTCGGGAGTGGCATAGCCCAAACTCCAGGTGCGGGTGAAGTCATAATAATAACCGCCGCCCGCCTCGGCAGGATAAATATCAAATACAATGGTCTGACCAAGTTTCATGAGATCGGCTGGGTTGCCTGCGGAATGCGGCACACCTGCATCACGCCCAATGGCAAAAATAAATCCAGAGGGTAGTTCTGCTCCATGCTCCGATACCCATAAACGTATCTTGGAATGGACATCAGCCACCGTCAATGGTGCGCCGTCTTCCTTCAATAACACTTCATCATCGCGCACATCACAGGCTGTGAGGTAATCACGGACTTTGCCAACAACTTGCGTAGTCACCTTGCCCATCTTGCGAATACGCGCCACTTCATTTGCATCCTTGGTTTCCATGGCACGCATGAAGATCGAGTCTTCACGCGGCTCGCCCACGAATTCAATATCAGGCAATAATTTTTGTAAGTGTGATAACTGCCCGAAGATCGCGCTCAAGTCATAAGTGCCGTAGACACCCACACAACCATTTGTAAGCGCCACCTCTTCAAACATCAACTGGTTACGCAAGGCGCTTGCCAATAGTAGGTTTCCATTTGCTTTTTTCAGAAGCGCTTCATAGTCATATTTGCTATAGGGAATCAACTTCAGTCCACTTTTGGCGGCTTCGTCGCGTTCCATATCATTGTGGAAATAGGCCGCTGCCTCGCCGCGTTTTTTGATGACTGTGGCGTGGCTTACATGTCCACCGCCTGTCAGATAATACATGGGCGGGTTGTGTTCGGCATTTCCGAACACAACAATGGCATCCAGATTGCGGGCTTTCATAATGGCATCGAATTCTGATTTCATTTTTTCTCCAATGGATTGAGTTTTGTAAATTCGCGGGCAATTTCTTCGTTCTCGAATTCCAACTGCACAAGTTTTTTCTCGCGCATGAATTTTGCAGATATACCGATCAACTCATCGGTCTCAGTGAAAAATCCAAAGACTGTCAGCGGGCGGCGGGTAATCAATTTTCCATAAAAAGGAATAGCCAAGGCTTTGACGATGAATTCAACCACTGTTCCACTAATGATGCCAGCCACCAAACCAGCGGAACCGCCCAAGACCCATGGAAGACTGAGGGTTTGTGAGGTCGTTCCTTCGGGAGAAATAAGCGCCACAAGTATAAAAACAATAGCACCGATAATAAAGCCAGCGATCATAAAAGGGATCAAGGTCACTTTCGCAATGCTGCGTTCCTTATCCGCGCAAGTTTTGCACATTGGCACACTCATTTGCAGCGTCACAGGTTGGCCGCGTTTTTGCACGCCCATGTTCAGGGTTATTCCCAACGTCTCCACTTTTGGCTTGCCGCAATTCACGCAACGCTCGGGGAACTTTATCGTGGGTGGATTCTTGAGATCATGGATGGGCATTTGGACGATCATTATCATCACCTATAAAAACTCCGAAGGAGATTTTTCAAGAATATTTTTCACAACCCTAAAAGGGTGAAATAAATCCATGCCATCCCTTCGGGATTTGGATTGAACGTTTGCTTCGTTCTAGAATCATTTCATCCCTTTGGGATTACTGGATGAGTTAATGGCCTTTCAATAAATTCTTTAACGCAACCAGCAATGCGCCTTCCTGTTCGGGGAGGACGGTGCGAGGGTCAAGCAGGACTTTATCGTCTTCGGTGCGGGCGATTACGGGTGGATGATTTTTTCGCAGGCCGCGTAAAAACCTTTCTACAGATTTCACTTCAAGCGACAGAAGATAAGTGGGCATGGACTCATCCGGGAGGGAGCCACCACCCACTGTGGATTGACCTTCCACTACCTGGCCCTTACCCAACTCTGCTGCCCACGCCTCAGCCCGACCTCGGATCTGTTTCAGCGTCAGGGACATCATCTTCACGATAGGCACTTCACGCTCCGCCTCGTCTTTGAGGTAATGCAACAACGTGGCAGACAACCCTGCCAAACAAGCCTTGTCCGCGCGGACCGCTCTCGCGAGTGGATGCTTTTTGATCTTGGCGATCAAGCCTGTCTTGCCCACGATGATTCCCGCCTGTGGCCCGCCAAGCAGTTTATCCCCTGAGAAGCAGATGACATCCACCCCAGCTTGCAGGGATTCTTGTACTGTCGGTTCATGAGCAAGGCCATATTTAGCGGTATCGTACAACGCACCGGAGCCAAGGTCATCCACAACAGGCACACCAAATTCGTGTGCTGTGTCGACTATTTCCTTCAACTCAGGCTCTTCGGTGAAACCAACCAATTTAAAATTGGAGCGATGTGCGCGCATGACAAGTCCCGTAGGTTCAGCCAAGGCTTCTTCATAATCTGAAATATGCACTTTATTGGTTGCGCCTATTTCCACCAATCTCGCGCCAGATTGCTTCATCACATCTGGCACACGAAAGCCGCCGCCTATTTCCACAAGTTGAGAGCGGGAAATGATGACTCGTTTTCTATTTGCCAGCGCAGACAAAATAAGCAAAACAGCCGAAGCGTTGTTATTGACGATGACGGCTGCTTCTGCACCTGTCAATTTTTGGAGAAGAGATTCAGCATGGATCAAGCGTGAGCCGCGCTGACCTTTCTCAAGATCATATTCAAGTGTGGAATAGCCGCGTGAGACAATGTCCATGGCATGGATGGTGGCCTCGCTTATTGGGGCACGTCCCAGATTGGTGTGCAGGATCACACCCGAAGCGTTGATGACCGGGATCAGAGTCGGCTTCGTCCATGCGGTTAAGATGGATTCGGCCCGGGCGAGGAGTAAGTCTGTTAATGGCAGAGCAGTTATCGCTCCAGATTTGAAGCGGGCCCGGGTGTCATCCAAAACAAAGCGGATGGCTTCCAGAGTCAGAGGCCTGCCGAATCCCGCAATGAGATGCGCGGCAGTTTCAGTTTGTAGAATTTGTTCTACGGAGGGAAGGTCACGAAGAGTCGTCATCTGTAAAGACCGGCAGGCGGCGGTTGGCTTTTTCACGCATGCGAATAAAATATTCTGCGGCGATCAACCCGCCCGCGAGGCCAAGGATTACATAAAGGGTAACGAGGCGCCCAAGTTGAAGCCAGGCCAGGGTTGCGCCATATACTCCGACCCACAAGGCTTGCCGAATAATGACATGGGATTCGGCGGGCGGCTCGGTTGGAAAGCGTTTATGAAAAAAATAGACAATGGGTAATGCGGTGCCGGTAAGCCCCATGATGCCAAAAACAAAGAATGCCCAGCGCGACCATACGAATGGCAATGAAAAATAAAGGACGGTGAATAACCCAGCCCATCCAATGAGAATGAGTGTAATAGTGGATGGAAGATAGGTTCGGAAGGAAATTTGCTGCGAGTCCATTAAGTGAATTATACCCGCAGTAGAGGCGGGCTTTGCGCGGTGTTATGCAACCAAGCCATCAGCAAGCTGATGGACTCCAGAGTTAAAAATAATTATGGAATGGGATGCCAGATCATTGAGAGTATGATCGCAAACAAGATCATCAATGCGCCGAAGGTGACAAATACCACGCTGATCTCTGTCGTTTCTGTGATGGTGATCAACTGCACGGGGAGGTTTTCAAACACATCCTGCAACTCACCTGTACTCGAAGCGGCAAAGTATGCGCCGCCCGTCAGGTTGGCAACCTGCTTTAAAGTTTCCTCATCAATGCCTCTGCGGAAGTTACCTCCGCCGCCTCCACCTCCGCCCCCAAAGAAGAATTGACCGAAATCATTTGGGTCGCCGCTTTGGAACCCGCCGCAATTCATGACCGAATCATTTTGTGAAGTACCGAACCCAATCGTATAGATCCTGACTCCGCGCGCTTTGGATAAATCCGCGGCATACAATGGCTCGGGCCCCGTTGTGTTAACGCCGTCTGTCAACAGCACGATAATGGCAGGCGCATACTGCCCCTCCGGCAGGGGTTCTGGCACTACCTGCGAATATGGGCTTGGAATGTTTGGGTCTATCTCTGCGATGGCTTCAAGGGAAGTGAGGATGCCGTTGCCAATGGCGGTCCTACGCGCCGTAGTTATATTTTGGATGGCTGTCTCTAACAAGCCTTTGTCTGTAGTAGGCTCTTGAATAATGACTGCGTAACCAGCAAATGCGACCACGCCGATCTGTGTATCTGGCTTTTGAGCAAAAACAAAATCCAATGCTGCGGCCTTGGCGGCTTCAAGGCGGTTGGGTTGAATATCTGTCGAACACATACTTCGGGAGACATCTATGGCAAGGATGATGGTTGCGTTTTGAGCGGGCAAGGTCACAGTTGAGACGGGGCGTCCCATGGCAAGCACAAGGCTGGATAATGCAAGTAAGAACAGCGCAAACGGTACATGGCGCCGCCATTGAGATTGTTTTGCAGATGCATCACGTACAAGGGATAAGCTCGAATAACGCACAGCATAAGGTTTTCTGCGGCGCAAGATCAGAATGTACGCAATGATCGATAAAGGGATCAACCCCAATAGGTATAGGAATCCGGGCCAAAGCAATTCCATGTCAACCTCTCATAAACTTTATGTCATCCTGCGGGAGCGTTCTTCGCGACCGAAGGATCTCTATGCTATGTAAGAGATGCTTCGCTCCGCTCAGCATGACACTTAATTGAAAAATTTTACGGCACATGACTAAACCAAAGCAATGAGAACATCCCTGCTACCAATAAAATGAGGATGCTCACTCCCGCAAAAACGGCGGTGATCTCTGTATCCTCTTCCTCGATCACCAATTGCGGTTCAATGTTTTCATAGATCGTACGCAGATCCTCTTCGGTTTGAGCGTTGTAATAATTGCCATCTGTGATCGCTGAAATTTCACGCAGGGTGGCTTCATCCAATTGTGTGAAGACTGTATACCCATTCACCTCAAGGATCGTCCCTGTGCTGCTGCCCACTCCAATCGTATGAATGCGGACTCCACGCTCAGCGGCAAACTCTGCTGCTTGTATGGGGTCTGGGTCCATATTATTTTCGCCATCTGTGATCAGAACGATCACAGCCGAGTCATCTGCATCAGCAATGGGAGCAGGTGTGGGCGCGGATGAAGAAGCGGCATCTGGGTCACCCATTCCAAGTATCGGTTCTTGCCCAGTCGCATTGGCAATCGTATTCAACGAAATGATGATGCCATTTGCAATCGACGTACCGCGCTCAGGGCGAAGGCGATCAATGGAAGCAAGGATGGCTTCCTGATCGTTCGTAGGCAACTGCATTGAAAATCCACTGTCACTGAATGAGACAACACCCACCTTAACCGTGCTTGGCTGACGCATTACGAATTCACGACCCACCATCTTGGCCGCTTCCATGCGGGTGGGTTCAAAATCATTTGCAGACATGCTGCCAGAAACATCAAAGGCCAGGATGACGATGCCTTCCACCTTTGGCAGGCTCACGACCATCTGCGGACGTGCGAGGGCAATGAATAAAACTGAGAGTCCGATCAAAAACAGGGTTGCGGGAAGATGACGACGTGAGCCGATTCCTTTTCCGCCCGCAGCTTGTTTCACCAACCCCAGGCTGCCGTACCGTATGGCAAATTGTTTACGTCGCTGCTGCATCCGCAGATACAACAAGACCAGCAACGGAATTATCAATAATGACCAAAGCATGGTGGGCCAGATAAAGGACATAACCGCTTACCTTTTGCGCTTCCGCCGCGATATGACAAAACGTGCAATCGCTTGTACTAAATCTTCTTCGGTTGAAAGCGGAAGCACATCCACACCTGCGCGTTTGAATGCAGTGTTCAAGGCAAGCTCACGTTGGTTGGCGGCTTCTTGAAAACGCTGGCGGAATTTTTTATCATGTGTATCCACATATAATTGCTCACCCGTTTCGGCATCCTCCATCACGACTGGGCCAATATCAGGCAGTTGCATTTCACGCGGATCCCACAAACGAATCGCGATGGCTTCATGGCGCTGATTCAATAAATTCAATGAACGCTCCCAGCCCGGGATACTAATGAAATCTGAAACCACAAACACAAGCGAACGTTTCTTGATGGAATGCAATGCACCCTTGAGCAATGCGCCAAGATCGGTCATGGATGAAGGCGAAAGGTGCGGCTGATTCAACATATCGTTAATGAGTCTTAGCACTTGAAGCCGCCCGCCTCTGGCCGGGAGCGTGCGCTGGACGGTTTCCGCGCTCCCATACATCATCGCCCCCACGCGATTCCCGTGGCGGGTTAGTAACCTCGCCAACGTGGCAACGAAATCAATTAACACATTGCGCTTCTGGTTATCAAGCGCGCCAAAATCAACCGATGGACTAAGATCGAGCAAAAACCATGCGATGACTTCGCGGTCTTCCATATACACACGGACGTAAGGTGTGTCCATGCGCGCACTGACATTCCAATCAATGTAGCGGATGTCATCCTCGGCCTGATATTCGCGCAGATCGGCGAAGTCCATGCCGAAGCCGCGGAAAAGACTGCGATAGTCGCCTTGCAGATATCCATCCAACCTGCGGATGACCTGCCAATCCAGCCGATGCAGGATTCGCTCAGGAGTTGGCGCGGACGTTGAAGTGTTCATTCATTGGCACCACAGGGATTGGGATGCGATCAAGGATCTTTGTGATCAACTCATCGCTGGTGATGTTATCGGAGAGGGCTTCGTATGTAAGCACCAGCCTGTGACGGATAACATCCAACGCCATGTCCACCACATCCTGCGGGAGGACGTAATTTCGTCCGCGCACGAAGGCGAGGGCTTTGGCGGTGAGGATCAAATTGATCGAAGCACGCGGGCTGGCTCCAAACATGATGTAATTTTGAATATCGTTCAATCCAACATCCTTTGGGTTGCGTGTGGCTCCCACCATCTTGACCGAGTATTCGATTAGCGATGGATCAACATAGACCTGGTCTGTCTTCTTTTGCAATTCAAGCAATTGATCGGTGGTCAGTACCTTTTTCACATCAGTCCATGCGCCCGTCATCCGCTCGACGATGACAAACTCCTCTGTCGGGTTTGGGTAACCTACCAATACCTTAAGCATGAAGCGATCCACCTGGGCTTCAGGAAGTGCGTACGTGCCTTCGGTTTCAATTGGGTTTTGAGTAGCAAGCACCAAGAAAGGTTCAGGAACTTTGTGGGTCTCGCGGCCAATCGTCACCTGTTTTTCCTGCATCACTTCGAGCAATGCGCTTTGCACTTTGGCAGGCGCACGATTGATCTCATCCGCAAGTAACAGATTGGTAAACACGGGTCCAAGCGAAGTATTGAACTCGCCCGTCTTTTGGTTGTAGATGCGAGTCCCTATCAGGTCGGCTGGAACAAGATCGGGCGTGAATTGGATGCGTTTGAATTCGCCGCCAATTGAATCAGCCAGGGTCTTGATCGCCATCGTCTTCGCCAACCCAGGCACACCTTCCACCAGGATATGTCCGCGTGCGAGCAGGGCCACAATCAATCGCTCGAGCAGATGATCCTGTCCCACAATAATTTTCTTCACTTCATACAATACACGTTCCATCGGGAGTTTATTTTCACGGTTTGAAGTTTGTTCCATGCTTGGTCTCCTTTAATCAGTCGTGTCATCCTGAGCGAAGCGAAGGATCTCTACTCGCGGGCATGAGACTCTTCGGTCGCGAAGAACGCTCCCTCAGAGTGACACGGCGACTTCTAATACGGCGGCGAACCCATTCCGCCAACAGCCACATTGATCGGCACGGCAAAACCGATGCCGACGAAAAAACTATCATCGGTGGGGTTAATGATTCCTGTAATAATGCCAACCACATGACCGTTGCGATTCAACAACGGCCCGCCCGAATTACCGGGGTTGACCGCCGCGTCAATTTGGATCATGCCCGGTATCTCCAGACCAGTTTCAGCCACGCGAAAAACGCGGTCAAAACCAGAGATCACACCAGAGCTCATCGAACTATATAAACCAAACGGGTTGCCCACCACGTAAGCCTCATCCCCCACCCGCATGGCATTGGGGTTTCCCAGCACCGCGGGCACCACAGACAGCGGCGTATCATACGCCTGCAATACAGCAATATCTCTCTCAGGCAGCTCGCTGACGATCTCGGCTTGCGATTGCGTGCCATCTGCAAATGTGACCATGATGATGTTTGCGCCATCGACGATGTGCAGACTGGTGAGGATGTTCCCGAAGCTATCGACCACAACGCCGCTTCCCAAGCCGAAATCTGATTCAGCGTCCTGATGCTTTTCCTCCGCCTGCACCAAAACCAGCGAGGGCTGAATGACTTGATACACCAGCGCGGAATAAGCAGGCGCAGGCGTAGCGGATGCCATAGCCTGCGCAACTGAAGCGTTGACATCTTCCACGGTAAGTTGATTTGGTTTAACAATGAGGAGATTATAGAAAAACAAGATAAGCAGTGTTGTAGAAACGCCCGTGGCAAAAGGCAAACTGCGCCGCAGATGTGCAATAATTTCTTTAATACGCCCCCTCCATACTTCAATTTTTGAATCAGACGATTCGCTCATGCGCAGTTCCTTGCGAGCATTGAACGTTCTTTCACATGACACAATATATTTAAATAAATATAAGTCCGCACTTTAAGGTGAAGATGAGAATAATTATCCAATTCTTACAGAGTGGGAGAATCTTTAATTATCGCTAACAAAAAAACGCACAATTTGCCTGCAATCCATGTATACTTTTATGGAATTTATTATGTTCAGCAAATGTCGTTGCGAGGAGGGCAGTTGCACTTCCCGACGAAGCAATCCCAATACGACGAGGAGATTGCTTCGGGCTATCGCCCTCGCAACGACATGACACGAACGGAGAATCCCATGAACGTATCCGATGCTATTCGACTAAAACGCGCGGTGAGAAAGTTTCAAGACCGGCCCCTGCCCGATGACGTGATCCACGCCATCCTCAACGCGGGGCGACGCTCGCAATCATCAAAGAACGAGCAGGGATGGCAGTTCATCGCCATTCGAGATAAGTCTATTCTAAAAGCCCTCTCGCAGACAGGTACATACGCAGGCCACCTCGCAGGTGCAGCCTTGGGAGTTGCCATCCTCACGCCCGACCCTGACGGAAAATTCCAGATCATGTTCGATGCAGGCCAGGCTGCAGCATTCATGCAATTGGCCGCATGGGAATTGGGAGTCGGCTCTGTCCCCGCTTCGATCTATGAACCCGAAAAGGCACGCGAGATTCTAGTCTTTCCACCCGAATGGCATTTGCGGATTGCGCTATCGTTTGGCTATCCATTGGAAGCAGAGAAGTTATCCGCGCGACCAAAGAAGGGTGGACGGGCGGCTTTTGAGGATGTTGTTCATTGGGATAGGTGGTAGAGGCTGATGGGGGCTCGATTGGAGCTACTGTGGAACTACGTTGGTGGACGGTGGACGGTCTTGAAGATAAATTAAAGGCCATTCATACATCAGGGAACTTCCGAACTCCAAAAAATATTTATGCGAGAGGTCTATCAGTGAAATTCACGACATAATAAAAATGCTCTGGACGGAACAATCCCAATCCAGAGCATTTTTGTATTAGGAGAAGGTGCCTATTCCTCCAGAGGATTCAGTACGCGGCCAATGAATAATATCTGACCATTGACCGTATCGCGGATGATGAAAATAAAGGGGTGGTCTGCGGTGAAGGTGACATCGATAGGGGCTGCGCCTCCTCCTATCGCAATGCTTATGGTCGCGGCGGCGGCTTCGGTGCCTTTTTCATCCACAGCCACAAATGCCTTGTGGAGCACATTGCCAATATACATATCCTTTTCGCCAGTCATGCCTGAGAAATCAGCCGCATTGATGTCAAAGGCAGCGGGCATTCCCATCTCTGCAAGGGTATCGGCAAGGTTGAAATCTTTGGTGAAGGTGAACTTGGGCAATCCCATACTGACCGCTGTATATTGGAATCCGTTGATCATTTCGGCGTAGGTTTCCAAACCAAAGGAAGACTCAAACGCATCGTAATTGCCTGCATCAGGGAGAATGATATCCATGGCGGTGGTTTGACCTGCATACGGAAGTTCGACCGCCTGATACCCATTCCCAACATAATAGGGGACGGAAAAATCATCGCGCATCATCTGCACTGTGATCTGTGAATCGTCGAGCAAATAGAATAGGGCCTTCTCTGTCAAATTTGCGTCGAATGGGTCATCCCAGTCCGCCTTGAAGTAGATGGCGTTGACCAACACCATACGGGTATCTGCATTGACCGCGTCTTCGGAAAGCGGATTCTTGATCTTATTTTTGGTCTCATCCCCCACCCACTGATTGATATCCTTGCGGGCCGATTCAAATTGATCCTTGAAATCAGCCAGGAACACTCCCGCGCCATAATTCAATGCAATGGTATCGAGATAATCCTGTTGGAAGGGATAGGTCTGCTCTGCCCAGATGGCGTTGGCAATGTTGAGAGTCAACGGGTCTTGATTTTTGCGGAGGTCTGTTGGTACCTCGGCCAGCGCAAGATCAAGCACATTGAAGGCGGGGTGTAACACATCCTGCGATTGGGTAAAGTGCAGGACGTTTGCCATTTGGGATTCAGTTTCGCCGTGAGCACCAGCGTACGTCATTGCCAGGGCGAGGGACATGCTATACGGAGACAGGATCAGGTTCCCGCTTTCGGAATGAAGCGAGCGGTAGATGTCCAAAGCGAAGGCATTGTTCCCATCCACGAGAGTCGTTAGATCTGTTGCGGGGATGTTTGGATTTGTCACGCGACTTTTACTGGACTCGGCCATAGAGTAGGATGTTCCGCAGGCGACAACGAATATGAACACGACAAGAAGGAGGTGGAAGTTTTTTTTCATTGATTTTTCCTTGAGCTAGGATGCTTGTATTATAGGTGGATGGGCGATAATTCCAAGACGACATTGGGGGCCTAGGGCGGTATCGTGGGTATAATCAGGGAAAATTCACCGTATACACTCACCCAACCTTAAGCGAGGGATTTATGACCGACGGACATTGCTTCATCAGTTATTCCAACTCAGACGGGTTGGACTTTGCCACAAAACTCGCCAATGAACTTGAGGGTGGACATCCGTTCATCAACGTTTGGTTCGATAAACGCGACTGAGGAATATGAATTATGCCAAACTGCAAATTCTTTTTCAGCTACGCACGGAATGATAAAAGCGAATATCTAAACGATTTTTTCGAAAGGCTTCGCGAAGACGTCATGCACAAGACAGGAATAAAATTTGCCAACGAGGCTGCTTTTCGCGATTCTGATGATATAGATATTGGGTCTAGATGGACTGACGAGTTAATTAATGCGCTTCAAACCAGCAGTGTAATAGTTTGTATATATTCTCCTTCATACTTCAGCAGCGAGTATTGTGGCAGAGAGGTATATGCTTTTCAATCTAGGATTGCTGAATACAAAAAAACCAAAACAGATACACCAAGTGTAATACTCCCCATTTTATGGGAGACACCAAGCACAATTTCTATACCCGCTTCTTTAAGCACTATCCAATATGCTCACGGGCAAATTCACGAGGACTACCCAGTGAAAGGTCTGCTAACCTTATCGAAGCTCAGTAAATATAGAGATGCATATTTGGAATTTATAGAATTACTAGCTGTGAAAATCCGTGAGGCTTCAGAGAAAATAAATTTACCAACATCAAAATTTGAGGACATAACTTCAATTCCAAGCGCATTCAACATTGTTGACAGCAAAACAAAAGAAATAGTATCCAATGTTAACCCAAATCCAAAGCAAACCAGGCTCGTATTTGCCGTTGGTGCTAAAAATGAATTAGGAGCAATTAAGACAAAAACGGAAGGATATAGTGATAAGAGTGAATACTGGAGACCATTCTATCCAGAAGAAGATGAGATTGGAATAGTTTCTCAGCAAATTGTTTCCGAAAAACTACTACATTATGTTCCTGTTCAATTCTCAGATGATTTGGTTGAAATCATAAGAGAGGCCGAAGACAACAATTCTATCGTCATAATGATAGTTGATCCATGGAGTACCAGATTAGAAAAATACAACAAGCCTATCTGCAAGTTTGATAAAGAACGTTTTATAAATTGCGCTGTTGTAATTATTTGGAATGAGATTGACGAAGAAACAACTAGTAATCAAGCAGTCTTACACGCTACGCTAGAAAAATCACTTTACCATTGCAGGCTTGAGAATGTTGCTGGAGTAAAGGATGATATAAAAACAGCAAGCGAATTAAAAAACAGCATGTCAATCGCAATTGACGAAGCACGAGCCAAGTTGCTAAAACGCGCAAAATACTTTCAAACCATTGAAGGTGAAAAAACATCTGTTCCTTTGCTTAGTCTACCCGGAAGGTCCTAATGGATCATAAAGACGGAAAAATAATTACTTTCTATTCATATAAGGGCGGCACTGGTCGCTCAATGGCATTAGCAAACATTGCCTGGATTCTCGCCAGTAAAGGTAAAAAGGTTCTGGTTATTGATTGGGATCTTGAAGCGCCAGGACTCCACAGGTATTTTTCTCCTTTTTTGAAAGATTCCGAGCTGCAAACAACTGACGGACTTATTGACTTCTTATTTGAGTATGTCAATGCTAGTTTGACAAAACCGATTGAAGAAAAAGACGATTGGTATTTACCTTACACTGACATAAACAGATACACCATCTCGCTAAGTGAAACAAATTTTATAGGAAAGGGGACATTAGATTTTGTGCCAGCCGGAAGGCAAGATTCCAACTACGCATATAAAGTAAATTCATTTGACTGGATGGTATTTTACGAAAAACTCAAGGGTGGCGCATTCTTAGACATAGTGAAGGTGCAAATAAAAAATGAGTATGACTATGTCTTAATTGATAGTCGAACAGGTGTTAGTGACACTTCTGGGATTTGCACCATCCAAATGCCAGACTCTTTAGTTGCATGTTTTACATACAATGTTCAAAGCATTGATGGTGTATCCGCTGTGATTAGCTCAATTGTCAAACAACGACACGATAACCGAATCTCAGTATTTCCTGTGCCAACAAGAGTCGAGCTAGGTGAAAAAGATCGCTTAGACAGAGCGCGAGAATATGCAAAATTTAAGCTTAAGGATTTCCCTAGAATTGTTGACAGAGAAAAGTATTGGAGTGAAGTTGAGGTTTTGTATCAACCTTATTATGCATATGAAGAAATTCTCGCAACATTTGGAGATAAAGTTGGCCAATCAAATTCAGTTTTAGCAAAAATGGAAAAAATTACTGAATTCATTACGATTGGTGATGTCAAGGGAGTAATTGCTCCAACAGAAGATGAAAGGAAATCTGTTTTAGATGTATATTTAAAAAAATATGATTTAGCACCTATTGCGGCAATAGAAACTGAAATAGCGAAGCAACCAAGTTACGAATTAGAGAAACAGCCAAGATACGAGTATAGGCCATCAATTTCATCAAGAAGCGATCATATCTTCATATGTTACTCAAATGCTGATGCATTGGATTTCGCACAGAAACTTGCAGATAATCTAGAGGGTGGACACCCATCTATAAAAACTTGGGTTGATAAACGCGACCTATTAACGGGGGGAGATTGGGACGATCAGCTAACTGATGCAATTCGGGGTTGTAAGGCTATGTTATTTGTTCTAACGCGAGATAGTGTTGCTGAAGGCTCTAACTGTAAACAAGAATGGAGTATGGCGCTTAAATACAAAAAACCTGTTATACCGCTAAGATTGAATAAAGAAGTGGAAATTCCTTTTCGGTTGAGCAACCGCGAGTGGATTGAATTTAGCGATAGCTTTGAAATTGGGTTAGCAAGGCTGCATAAAAATATTGCCTGGCTGGATTCGCCCCAAGGCATTTTGCAGAACCTGAAGTACCGTCTTTCCGATGCTAAGCGTGACTTAAGTCGTACTAAAAACGAGGATCAACCACGCATCATGGCAGAGATTAATGAATTAAACGAACAGATTAAACGTCAAGAAGAAATCATAAAGAATCCTCAAGCGGCCGAAGAGAGGACCGAGAAGAACATCCAAATTGGCCTTGAGCGTGAGCGTCAGCCTGAGAAACCTGTAGCTGGGAAAACGTCCACGCGCTTTATCAACCCACCTCCAGGGATCGCTCCCAATTATTTCCAGGATCGTTTGATCGAAACAAAACAAATTGCTGATTTTCTCAATAACGACTCGCAACGTTTGATGACCATCGTGGGACGCGGGGGTGTTGGAAAAACTACAATGGTCTGCCGCCTGCTCAAGGCGTTGGAAAGCGGCGAGCTTCCTGACGATCTCGGCGAGATGAAAGTGGATGGAATCGTCTATTTGAGCGAGACGGACAGTCACAGGGTCAACTTTGCGAACATTTTCGCGGACCTGAGTAAATTCCTGCCTCCTGCGGAGGAGACCGCCGCGCGGCTGGAGGAAATCTATAAAAACCCGCGGACTTCCACAGGCGATAAAATGCGCGCGCTGTTGGATGCCTTCCCCAGCGGGCGTGTGATCCTGCTGTTGGATAACTTTGAAACCCTGATCGACCCCGAAAGCCTGAGCCTGCGTGATAGCGAATTGAGCGACGCGCTGAAGGCCCTTCTCAGTGGACAGCACCATGCCGTGAAAGTGGTTATCACCACGCGCATCGCGCCGCGTGACCTGGCGATCAGCGAGCCAGGCAGACAACATTACCTGATTTTGGATGAAGGGCTCGAATCGCCTTATGCAGAAAACGTCCTGCGTGAAATGGATGCGGACGGACGCGTGGGACTCAAGTCCGCGCCCGATGCCTTGCTGAATAAAGCCCGCGAAAAGACACGTGGCTACCCGCGCGCCTTGGAAGCGTTGTATGCTATCCTTTCGGTTGACCGTAATACCACCCTTGAAGAGCTACTAGATAATTCCCTTCCCGAAAACGTTGTTGACGCATTTGTAGGTGAGGCCTTTAACCGCCTTGAACCCAATGATCAAAAAGTGATGCAGGCTCTGGCTGTGTATAACCGCCCCGTTAGCCCCGCTGCTGTTGATTACTTGTTGCAACCATTTTTACCCGATATCGACAGCGCATTACTGCTTAATCGTTTAGTGAATACGCGCCTTGCGCGCCGCGAGGCGGGGCGATATTACCTACATCAAGCAGATCGAGAATACGTTTTTGGGACTATTCGCTTTGCTCAACGCGACCTTCTTCTCAACCGTGCAGCAGATTACTTTGCCCAAGCCCGAAAGCCGCGCGCCGAATGGAAAAAACTTGACGACCTCACCCCACAACTTTCAGAATTTGAGTTGCGTTGTAATGCAGGTGATTACGATGCCGCTGCAGATGTATTGAGTGATATTGATTTTGATTACTTACTCCTTTGGGGGCATTACCGACAATTAATTGAACTACACTTACGCGTAAAAGATAATATTACAGATAGCAATTTACTCGTGCGCAATTTAAACATATTGGGTTTAACTCATAATTACACTGGAAAAGTAAAAGAGTCTATTGACTATTATCAGCAAGGTCTGAACACTGCATATGAAGCCAAAAACCTCAACTGGGAAGGTGTTTTTCTCCGCAATATCGGTCTTGCCTACGCCGATTTTGGCGATTCGCGAAAAGCAATCGAATCCTATCAACAGGCTTTGACCATTGCTCGCGAAATCGGCGACCGAAAAGGTGAAGGGAATACTTTCAGCAACTTAGGAAGTGCCTATGCTGCTTTGGGCGATGCGCGCAAAGCTGTCGAATTCTATCAACAAGCATTAATTATTGCTCGCGAAATTGGCGACCGACCAGGTGAGGGGAACACTCTCGGGGATTTGGGGAATGCATACACTGCTTTAGGGGGCACCCGCAAAGCCATCGAATTTTATGAACAGGTGCGAACTGCAACAACATATGTTACACCTGGTTCTAACGAAAAAGACTGCAATGACATGCGTTACACTTTTGCTCGATCAACGGTAGTCAAAGGCTCGAATCTGTTTGCCCTGGCAGATCACATTGAGCCTCTTTTTTGAGACATCCACAACTGCCATCACGTAGTGCCATTTGTACTTTTTGCCAATGAGGAACTTGTCCCTGGCGGTGAGCGTAATTCTGCCGCTCTTGCGAACGAAACGAATGAACGTTACGTTGCCCTTTAACAACCGAAGATCGCGCGTTCGCCAATCATAGTGGGCGGGTGGATAGCGCAGCCTGGCACGGGCTGCAAACTCCTGGGGTGTTTTTCCCTGCAGAGTAGACAAACGGTGCGTGGTGTTAATGGTGGTCTCCATCCGTTGCACCGCTTGGTGGAGTTGTTTCTCTGTTTCGAAGGTGTTCGTCCAAAACAGGAAACGATCCAGCAAACCGTTCAAGTTCTCCACTACCCCGTTGCGCCAAGGCTCACAGATCGGAATAAAGATCGGTTGGATACCGAGATCCAGACAGACCCGCATGAGCTTGCTCAGGGCACGTGGGTGGCGGTTGCTGCCTCGAAAATCGAGACAATTGTCCATCTTCAAGCACCTCGGACAGCCCATCTTCTGCCAGGTAGACACCAAAAAGTCCAGGATCGCGTCCATACCCTTGTTTGCCAGGGCTCGCAGAGCGGTTTTCTTGCTCAGTTTGTCTCGCAGAGCCACCAGGTAATACTTATGCGAGTGGTCTTGCAAGTAGAACGGACCCTTGAAATCCAGCTCCTGCACATCGTTCACAGCCCTACAAGGCAGAACCGGGTACGTGAGATTAGGCGCTCTCTGCGATTTGCGTTCCGGGATCTGCCCCGCATCTTTGAGCCAGCCATGAATGGTGCGTGGTGAAGGTAAGGGAGAAACACCCAGTTCTCGGAGTTCATAATAGATCGCCTGCGCACTGATGAGTGCATATTGATATTTTGCTCGCTTGCCACGTTCTCGTTCCTCACGGATCTGGACCACCATGCGTTTGATCCGTTCTGGATAGGACCATCTCCTATGCTTCGGGGCTCTCGAACGATCGCGCAGACTCAGCGTGGGTGCCTGCGGACAATACCGATCGATCCACCGATCGACCCAGGGGCGGGATCGCTCGAGTTTCCGGGCGATCTCACTCTTCTTCCAGCCTTGCAGATGCAGGGCAACGGCTCGTTTGCGAAGCGTAATCTCGGTCT
>NZ_JBXMTI010000148.1:0-27985 GCF_057083605.1 Candidatus Villigracilis sp.
GGAACGCCGTCTCGTGATGTTCCTGAATATTTTCAAGGAAATATTCCTTGGTTGACTTCAAAAGACATGCGTGGGGAATATATTTATGATACGCAAGAACATGTAACCGAAAAAGCAATTCGGGAAAGTGCGGCTAAACTTGTACCAGTCGGTTCAATTTTGCTTGTTGTGAAAAGCAAGATTTTGATGCACCGCCTTCCTATTGCAATAACGAAAGTTCCTTTATGTCATGGTCAAGACATAAAATCAATTCAATGCTCAAATAAGGTTAATCCCCATTTCCTTGTTGCTGTTTTGAAATACAACGAAGCAAATATATTATTTCAAGCCAGAGGTGCAAATACAGAAGGTTTGACTTTGCCTATGCTGCATGAAATAAAAGTACCCAATGTCCCGCTGAGCCTGCAAGAAGAGTTTGCGGGCGTGGTGGCGCGGGTCGAGGGTCTGCGCGGGCGGATGGGCGAGTCCACGCGGCAGGTGGAGGGGCTGTTTGAGAGTCTGCTGGCACAATCTTTTGACGGTGGTCGGTAGACGATGGACGATGGAAAAGCCACGGTCAACAGTGTATCGTCCACGGTCTGCTTTGCGGGCGTGGTGGCGCGGGTCGAGTCGCTGCGTGGGCGGATGGGCGAGCCCACGCGGCAGGTGGAGGGGCTGTTTGAGAGTCTGCTGGCGGAGGCGTTTTCGTGAAAAGACCTGACAGGTTTTCACGAGAGTCTTGTGTTCGGAGTCTCATGTCCGCGCGTGGGTTGCGATTGAGTTGCGTCACGGTGAAACCTGTCAGGTCTCCACAGAACCATGATTAACGAAAATCATATTCCACACGTAAGTTATGATTAACCTAGGTCACGCTGAGACCTGTCAGGTTTAGTAAAAGAGGATTCAAACCATGCCTACCGACATCCCACCCATAACTTTCGGAACTTTCTTTCACATCTACAATCGAGGAAACAACGGAGAGAATATCTTCGTTCAAGAACGAAACTACGCCTATTTTATGGAATTATGGTGGAAACACACCTATCAAGTCTTTGAAACATGGGCATTTTGTTTGCTCAGAAATCATTTTCATGTTGCTGGCTTTTTCAAAAACAGGGAAGATTTTGCAGGGCTCAAAATAAAGGAGCCAAGTCAATATTTCTCAAATTTCTTCAATGCTTATTCGCGGGGATTGAATATTGCCGCACAAAGAACAGGTGCTTTGTTTGAACGTCCCTTCAAGAGAGTTCCCTTGGATAGTGAAGCCTATCTCATGCGCTTAATTGTCTACATTCATCAGAACCCACAGAAACACAAATTCGAGAATAATTTTCTTGATTGGAATTATTCGTCATATCATGAGTTGGCAGGGAATATTCCAACCAGACTGCAAAGAGATAAGGTCTTTCAACTGTTTGGCAATCGTGAAGACTTTGTCAGAATTCATCAGGAAATTCAGCCATTGGAAGATATTTATGATGAGGAGTAAAAGACCTGACAGGTTTCCACGGGAGTCTTGCGTTCGGAGTCTCATGTCCGCGCGTGGGTTGCGATGGACTCGTGTCACGGTGAAACCTGTCAGGTCTGAATTTGCGTTCGTGATGGCGTGGGTGAGGGGCTGTTGAGAGTCTGCTGGCGCAATCATGTGACGGTGGACGGTAGACGATGGACGATATGAAAACCACGGTCAACGGTCTATCGTCCACGGTCTGCATTGCGGGCGTGGTGGCGCGGGTCGAGTCGCTGCGTGGGAGGATGTCCGAGGCGGGGAGGCGGGTGGAGGGGCCGTTTGAGTCATTGTTGAGTGAGAGTTTTGGGTGATAGTGAAAAGGAGGCTTAATGCAGATCATAATAGCCATCGCCTTGGCAATTACAGCTTATTTACTTTTTTCATCCAAATTTGGTAATGAGGCTTTGGAAAGAGCTTCAAATGTTGGCGGAATTGTTGCGACCATTGCCGCAATCATTGTGTTGGCATTCTATACATTTCCAAGTGGGACACTACAAGAAGAGCAAGCTACTGCAACATCGCAGGTGTACCCGACCTCAACCATCGCCGACACTATCCCCCCCTCCCCTATTCCAAGTAATACACCTGCTCCAACAGAAACATTAATTACTTCGTCAGCTCCGATTATTGATTCAATCCAATTTCCAGAATCGATTGTATGCGATGGGACAAGATATGATGTCCCTATTCGATTTCATGATCCTGACGGAGATGCTCATCGCGTACAATGGGAATTGCTTTACACAAAGAAACAGACGCCACTATATTCTGATGCAGTTGAATTTTTCATTGACGCTCAAGAGCAAATAGGTGGTGCAACTTTTCACGATTTTCTTGAATGGTATATTCCTGGCGACGATGTAAAAATACGTGTGTATATCGAAGATACAGCACAGCAATCTGGCTTTATGGATTTTGAATTCAAATGTTCAAATTAAGTGATTTTGCAGTTGTCATCCAGCTGAACCTGCAAGAAGTGTTTGCGTGCGTGGTTGCGCGGGTCGAGTCGTTGCGAGGGCGGATGGGCGAGTCCACGCGGCAGGTGGAGGGGCTGTTTGAGAGTCTGTTGGCGGAGAGTTTTGGAGGATAGAAATTATGTGGATCTCTCCGTCGTTTCAAGATATTGATTATCCGTTCCCACACTCACTTGATACTAAAATCATCCTTTTTGAAGACAGGGTGATTGGATGGAAACTAAAAATTGCTGACCGAATAATAAATGGTGGCGAAGAACAACTAGCGATAAAACACTCTGGGTATGCAACGTTGGATATTGTTTTCAGTTATTTTGAAATGATCTCAAAATATGAAGATGGTTATGCTGATGTTGGAAAATCAAAGGAATATTTTAAGTCGGGAGTTCATGCAGTTTTTCCAGAATATGTTCAACCTGTATTGCCAACAGGCAGACTTCCCGTACCAGTAGGAAAAGTGAAGACATTATTCGATGAAGTTCTAGATACTATGTATGATGGCATACGATGTGGTTTGTATCATAGCGGCATAACAAATAGGCGCGTGGTGTTAACAGGAGTAATAGAAGCCCCAATTGCGTTTAATCCTCAGACCTTTGAACTATACGTCAACCCCCACTTGTTGGTTCCAAAACTGATAACTCATTTACATAATTATGTAAGCCGCTTGAAAAACACCAAGAATGCCGATCTTCGTGCAAAATTTGAGGCTCGCTATGATTTCGATACCCGCGCATAAACGGTTTGCGGGCGTGGTGGCGCGGGTCTGCGGGGGATGATGTCCGAGGCGGGGAGGCAGGTGGATAATTGTTTGATGGATTGTTGGTGCAATCATTTTTAAATAAAAGTTTGGAAATGGTGTCTACGTGTCTGCAGAAATGCTCCACTTGTCTTGCTCGCGTGTTTCATAACACATCATTCCAGTCTTCCGCCAACTTCATCGCCTCCCTCTTGGACATGGGATCTCATCCAAACCGATTAAGTAGAACGGTCAACTTCATGTGTCATCCCAGCACGCCTCAGAATTTGGCTCTGAGGCGTGCGTGGTTCATTTTGTCGTCCGATTCTTTCCATTGAGCGCGGGCAAGTTTGTTTTTCTTGTTATTTCTCCATCCATGATGACATTGTACTCCTTCTCGCGAAATTGAAGACGATACTGCGCGCGCTTATCAAGCAGATTCTCTGAAACAAGAAAATACACCGAAATACATTTTTCGCTATCATCTCCAGTCACACGGTCTAATATATTCTCATACTTGCTGAGTGACCTTGGCATTTCAACAAATACTACGTGTGATACATTAGGAAGATCCCACTCGATCTCCATATCGTTAGCAACCATAAGTGCACGAAAAATATCGTCGCGCCGAAAACCCTGAATGATCCTACTCCGTTCCTTTTCACTCCTTGTCATACCATAATAAGCTGGGATCTCCAACGCTTCCGCCACTTTTTCAACCACATCGTTATGGTGCGCAAATATAAGTGTCTTTCCTCGGCAACCTTGCAAAAATAAACGTAGCCACGAAATCGCGCCCTCGACCTTCCTCGCGCCGATTACATGCAGTGGGTGTTTGATCGCCTCTGGATCAAATTCAGCCGGGAAGCCGCTTGTCAAGCCAATATTCATAATTCGTTCCTGAACATCCAGTTCGCGATCATCGGCGCGGCGCACCATGCAGTTGGCACGCAATTTGAAATGCAACCGCCTCAATACGGTTTGATGGCCATACCGATAAAGATTCCTTGATGCATTTATCAAGGGATCACGGCTTGCCGTTCTCAATGAGTCATATAGATCCTCAAATTCACCCTCCCGGTCCAGAATTCTCAATAAGATGTGCAGGTCCTGGTACGAGAGATCCACCGGGTAATCGGTCAGCAGGAGTCGATAGGATACGCCTTTTCTGATCGAGAGTAGGTTTTGAGTGCGCCGTGCCTCGGGGTTTTTGAATAAATGCGCATCATCGACGATGAGCGATGTTCCTGCTTTGTCCTTCCTTCGAGGAAAAGTCGGCCATCGAAAATGCCTTTCCAAAATGGAATGTTCGGCAAACAAGATGGTTTTTTCGGGCAGGTTGGATTGCACATCACAAACATCCAGCGCTTGAACTTCTTTGGGAAGCAGCGCTCGAATCTTTTCATGCCAATGCTTCCTTTCATCTTTGCCGCAAACGATCAAACAGGGATAACATTCTCTCTGATGGATCGTGCCGAGTGCAATCGCCATGCGGTCTTCCGGCGAAGGATCGGCGATGATGCACCTTTGTGAAAGCAGGGCATATTGGATGCCCGTCAGTACAAACTGTGACATCTCCTCCTTGAGCGGTCTTGTCAATCTCAGGTTGGTAATCTCAGCACGACTCAATTCGAACATGCGGGCATTGTGATACTCCATCAGGCTTTCCGGGTCGTTCAATGCCAGATCAGATTTTCCCCAAGGCTGGATCTCAATATTGTGCTGTCGGGCAAAAGTGAGGGCATCCCTGGCCAGTCTTAATGTAGCGGGCGATGTGACATAGGTGCCGTAATAAATATGGTAGCTCGCGACCCTGCGCAGCTCCCTGGTGAGATCCCAACGGTTCCAAAGAATTTGACCGAAACTGTTGAAGTGTGATGATTTGGTGGACATGCCAGCTCCTGTTTATTTGTTATGAGATTCTTTTATGGCGAGAGCCAGGATTCTTTTGTTGCGCTCTATTTGTGGCGATGTGACCTTCGTGCCTGTCAGGGCGTCTTCCAGCGCTGCGGATACATGCCTTGCGGTCCATTCCCTCAGGTCACCGCCGGCTTTCCAGAAATCAGTCAGGTCATGTGCAGGCGGCAGGATCGGGCGAAGGCGCGGGATCCTGGCTTGCAGGCTTGCGATATATTCCCGTCCCAGTGCGCCGGCCTGATCGTCATCATGCACAACCAGCACCGTGGAATAACAAGTGAGCAGAGCCAGATCGAGTGTGTCGAATTTGGACTGTGCTCCGCCAAGTGTGGCGATATCACACAAGTCGGCGCAGTGCTCCCATACCAGCATGGCATCCCATTCGCCTTCCACCAGCATTAAGACAGGCAGGTGGTCCATGAATTCCAGACGGAACAAAACAGATCTGCCGCCGCGTGGACCGCCGAACTTGACTTCTGGAAATCCATCCTGCAGATTCCATGTTGGGATGTAATTGCCCAACGCGTCGTTCGCAAGTGGACGCCTGATCTTGATGTGCTGAGGCTGGGACCTCAGATAGCCCGGGATCACCATCCCGCGCGGCAGCCAGATCTTTTTGCCTTCCAAGCCCCAGCGGGCGGGTTCGTCATACAGACTATCTGGGTTGTACCCCAAGTGGAATGCCTTCACAGTTTCCCGAGATAAACCTCGCTCATGGTTGAGATACCCCAGCACGGATGGGTTCAGATTCTTTTCAGCGAAAGATACGAACGCTTCAGCGCGTGTCCGCCACTGCGGAGGCTGGGTATACGGTTTAGGTTGAGGAGCAGGTCCAGGCGTGTATGGATGCGCTGCACCAGAATGCTCCGAAAGTTCCTGCACAGCAGTTTTGAAGTCCACACCTTTCCATGCCATATAGAATGCGATCACATCGCCGCCATTGGCATCCGGCGGGCAGGAACTGTGGCATTTCCACTTGCGTCCATTGTCATAGATAATAAACGCGAGACTGGACCGGTCCCCCGCATGATGGGGCAGCGGGCAGTGGCTTCTCAGCCGATGCGCGTCTCCAAACCTGGCGCCGGCTGCTTCAGCCAGCGCCACCAGAGAGATACGTTGTCGGATTTCATCAAGGTTTTTCATAACGACTCTCCAACTGTGTCAACTGTTTCAACTGTCTCACTGTTTCAGACCGTCCCAACCCTACACACTCAAAAACAGTGAGACAGTTGAGACTCTTGGGACAGTTCATTCCTCCTCATCCAGTGTGTCATCCGGTTCAACCGGCGACTCGGACCACCTCCAGGCATTATCGGGCGCCTGGCGGCCGCGTGTGTTCGTGATGTGAACGGATAGTTCGCGGCGGGCGCGATAGATCATTGTGCGGCTGAAACCCTGTTCCAATCCCATTTTCAAAATTTCCCTGGGGTGCAAGCCTTGCGGGTTTTCCTTCAAGGTATCCTCCAGCCATTCGCTGCACAGATCGGATTGGGTTGGTTCGCGATACTCCTTCGGAGCCTGATTGTTCCACTTCAGTTTTGCACCTTCGGGAAATAACGGCTCAAAGTTAAAGCCCAGGGGTTTGGGATAGGCACCCAGATTGCTCTTCAACACTTTGAGTTCACGCGGACCGTTTGGATCAAACTCGGGACCGGTCTGTACCACGCGCAAGCCCATCACCACACGGGCTTGCTGGGTGATGTAGCCGGAGCCGCTCAGGTCCTCCATGCCGAAATCCACGTTCATCATGCGTTGTCCGTTGGGTGACTTGCGAATATGGTGAATAAGGAGCATCCCACAGTTTGCCCAACCGGTCAGGCGGACCAGATAACCTACCAGTGCGCGTAGATCTTCAACATTATTTTGTCCACGTGTGTGCGACGATGACAGCGAGTCGATAATGATCAATTCGGGTTGGAGCGCGGCAGCCATTTCGGTGAGCCGGTCCTGATACTTCTGTTGCCCAAGATCGATCATCTCGCCATGATCAGCGAGCATCAGGAAGATCTTTTTCTGATCCATGTTGAAATGATTGGCACGTTCCCGCAGGATTTGCGGTACCGCTTCGGCATCCACATAGATCACATTGGAACCGGGCCGCGCAATGGGAGAGCTGTCGGGAAATCCCAGGTTGTGAATGATGCAGCGGGCAAGATCCAATGCGACAAAGGATTTTCCGCTGCCCTGCGATGCGCCCAGGACTGTCAGCAGGCCGCGCGGAATCCAGCTCTTCCAGATCCACTCGATGGGCGGCAATTCAGATCCGATCTCGTCCAGTGATTTGATGTCCGGAGCATAACCGGGTCTTGCGCCGAGGATGGTTTGGAGAATTTCCTTCTGGTCAGGGAGACTTGCGGTTGCTTGATGCAAGGCTTCGTGCTCCAAGCCTGGTGAGGCAGAGTGGATGGCACTCCAGCAGGCCAGCCAGGGCTGTGTAAAGAAGCGTACATCCGCTTCAACCGGCAAGCCCGCAAGATGATCCGCGATATATTGGACCTGCATCCGTTTCGTCAACATACTTCCCCCTTTATGTCGCACAATAAAAAGCGTCTTGATTTTGTGCTACAATTTTTCAAGATTGACGCCAGACCAGCGTCCCGTTGATGTGCCGCCGAGTTCCAGTCGGCGGCATACTCTTTTTGTCTCATCGTCTTCTCCTATTCATCGAGTTTGGATACAGCCTCTTCAAGATCTCTGGCGCTGGGTGTAATGTAAATCCGGGTGGTGTTCAAGTTGGTATGCCCCAACAAGGCAGCCACCTCTTCCAGGCCAACGTCGTTATTGACCAAATTTTTTGCAAAACAATGGCGCAGCATATGCGGGGTTAGAGTCTCCAGTCCAGCCTCCCTGGCATAGCGCGCTAACATTCTCTGGACTGTTCGCCCGGTAAGCCTCCCACCATCCTCCATCTCCACGGCAATCCATAAATGTTCGCCTCTTTGCGGACGGACTTTCAACCACTCTTCCACTGCTTTGCGCGCCTCGGTATTTAAGGGGATGATCCTTTGTTTGCTGCCCTTGCCATTTTGAACAAGCACCGATCCTTTTCGGGCAGATAGTTTCACATCCTCAAGCGTCAGGTTGACACACTCATTCAAGCGCAGGCCGGTGTTCAGCAGGAATAGCGTCATCGAAGCATCCCTGCGACGTGTTAACCAACGTTTGGGATAACGCAATTTGGAAACCTGCAGGTCCTTCTCGATGGCTCGCTGTAGAGCGAACTGTTCCTTTTTATCCAACCAGCGAATCGCATTGGTTGAATTTTCCAGGCGCTTGATCTTGTGCATTGGATCGATCCGGATCAGACCTTGATCGAGCGCCCATTGCATCCACATGGACAAGGCGGATAACTGCCGGTTGATCGTGCTGGCCTTGCAGCGTTTCGTCACTAAAAGATACTGCTTGTACTCCTTCATATCCGTGGGGGTGACGCTTTCCAGACCCTGGGTTTCTCCATTGCTTTCGGTAAACCAATGCGCGAAATGACTGATATCGGAGCTGTAACCCTTCACGGTCAGGTCAGATAAATCCTGACTCTCAAGATGTTGGATGAATTGTTTCATGGCGTCCATCATGTTCGTGTTCTCCTTGTCATTTACCAAAACTCGGGTCGGCCGAGTCCCAGGTCCTCGGCGTACTCGAAGAGTGCCCACAACACCCATTGGAGGGCATCTGTAATATCGCTGTTTCGAAACTTGTATCTATTGGGAATACTGTGCCAATTGCAGTTCACCGTGTAATCGCCCTTGCCGTCTCCATCAATGGTGGGATAGATCTTGATCACACCGCTCGATCGCCAGCCGTGGTAGGCGAGAAATGTGCGGATCACGATCCGCATGCGGTGCAGGATGTTCTGCTGGGTCCAGACAACCTTGGTCTTATTGAAATGGATGGATTGCCGCAGCCGGGTCAGAAGTTCGGGGTGCAGGTTCAGGTACTCCCGCAAGAGGTAGATGCTGACAAGGGGCACACCCGCCACCTCATCAAAGGTGTTGTGTTCCTTCCCATGTGCCGCCTCGTAGATCGTCCTGACCAGTTGCAGCATGTCCCAATCCGGCCTGCGCTGCTCGACGGGAATGGTTTCATTGAATTCCTGTGCCAGAGCGCCCAGCAGCACAATATCCTTTTCGAGCGATCTCTTGGGCCGCCTGGCAGAGGGCATCTGGCTTCTCTGTTCCGCGGCGGAAGAATTGTCGAAACCATCATGAGGGTCAATGCTTTGCCAGCGGTTGGATATTTCCTCGTCCCATTCGGGAGCGGACAGGAAGACATTGAACGTCAGGACCATGATCGAGAAACCCAGTTCCTGCCCGCTGGTTTGAATGAACTGCCGCATGGCCTCCTTCCAGACTTTGATCGTCTTATGGAAGTCCCGGCCAGGTTTTAGATTCAATAGCATTCTGATCACTGGTTGAATCCCGGCACTCTCCGGACTCTTGAAAAACGCCTGCTTGTTGGCGAGGCTTTCCATGATGCGGGGTAATAACTTGGGGGTTGCCTGTTGCTCGATCTCGATCAGGAACCTGTTACCGCCTGTAGGAATGATCTGGTGATCCGGTCGTATCTGTTGGCCATCACCGTAGGGCAGGTTTTTATCGGTGATGATCTGGAGATCAGACTGCCTATCAGCCATGTGAGCGATGGAAACCATGCACAACGCATGCAGGATGGCGGTATCCTGCTTGAGCTTGCAGGCTCTCGCATCCAGTCCGAGATGTTGCAGCAACTGCACACCTCCCTCGGAAAGCAGGAAGATCGTGGAAGGCCGCTTGGAACCACCCGGGACCCTGAGCGTGTGGCCGTATCGAGTGACCAGCGGAAATCCATCCAGAAAGAATCCCTCAAGTTGATCAATACAACGGGTGGCTTTATCTCTTGGAAAGCCAGTCGCATCCTGTACATGGCGGGTGGTGGACAAGCCCATTGGCAGGAAAGCCAGCAGAATGGGCTTCCAGCGTTGGTCTCGCATGGCCTTATCGAGAGCCTGGATCAGATCAGTGGGGTTATCGAATTCGTTGCGCATTATTCATTTGCTTATATAGGTCACCTTCTATTAATTAAAGGGATTTATGTTGAAGATGACTCATCTACAGCGCCAGTCAGGTTGGAGATCTTGCGATGCAGGTCGGCGATCAGGGTATTTTGGATACGGATCTGTTTGGTTAGATCTTCATTCTTGTCTATGAGGGTGGTGATCTCCCAACTTAACTTCTCTTTTTCCTTTGTCACCTGGTCTACCTTATTTTTTAGTTCTTTCTCTTGTTGATGGTTCTTCTGCCATAGCTCGTTCGATTTTCTTCTATGATCGCTTTCCAATGCATCGATCAGTTTGGAGATCTCCTCAGCCAGTACTTTCCCCACGCGGGAAGCCCCGTAACTGTTTTTGATGGCTTCCGCCAATTCCGAAACCATGTTGGGCCAGTATTTCCTTAATGGCTCGATCAACTGGGACATGGTCTCGATCCTGGTATCCATGATCGCTTGGTATAGTGTTTGTGTTGATCTTTGAAACATTTTGTGTGATCCTTTTAGATGGTGTTTTTCCGTTGTCGAAAAACATCAAACCATTGAATATCTGCCATATCTCTTGCGGCCGGCTTCAATGGTCGCCCTGCTGGCGTCATTGTGTAGTCGTGTGTGCATTTGGAAATGATCCTTTCGACGAATTGGATTTTGAGCAGGTCGAATGGGCATGTTACATAACCATGGAGATGTAACATCAGATCTCCATGCCCAGTCCGGACATTTCCAGTGGTTCATCCTCTGGTTCGTCCATGAATATTGCCCTGCCGACCTGTACGCCGTTGCGCATGGACTCGCGAATCAAGCCCGCAAGCGCGCCTCTGGGAGCCGCGGAGATCAGGTCGATCAGATCATCGTCCCTCCCCGGGCGAAATGTAATACGGACGGTGAGGACCAGATTCCCATTTGGGCGTTGTTTAGCTGTCATAGGCACCCCATTTCCACAAGCCTTTCACATTGGCTGTGATGGGATCAGCCGGCCATGAAACGGCAGCGCCCTTGGCGATCAACGCCAGGTTCAACAGGTCTCCGAGAACCAGTGCACCACCGCCCGTTGGAATGACTGCATCGAACCGCCGCAGGCTGGGCCAGGTGCGCTCGATCGTAGCCAGAACTTCGGACAGCCAGGATTCAAGCTGGTCCTTCGAAGGTCGCAATTTGCCGGCTCGTAATTCGGCATCCAGTTCTTCTGGATCATGCCCACTGGCTGTCAGGAGTTCCAGCAGCCGGCGGACACCTACTTTATCTCCGCCGATAAACCTGGGCTCCACCTTGCCATCCTGAATGACGTACAGATCGAGCGTATTCATGCCAAGATCCAATGTGGCTACCTCAGACTGCCGCCCGCCTTTGCGGATATGGAGCTGGTCATCCAACAGCCAGTCGGCATAAGCCCCAACGGGTTGGGCGAGCACCTTCAAACGCGGGATGTTGATACGGTAGGAACCTTTCTCCATTTGAAAGTGATGTTTGCCTTTGTAGGCTTTGAGCCCACCGAGGACCGCTTGGGTTTGGGTTTCGTCCTTTAGGAGGGGCACCGGTAGACCGATGACCATAAGTTCAAAGTCATACTCGCCCGGTTCAAGGATTTGAGCCAATGTAGCAAATGCCAGGCTTTTTCGTTCCGGTGATGCCAGCGCAGAGTAATCCCGGCTGGTCAGCATATTGCCCCAGTGCCATGCACCAGGTCCGATGGCAAACGAGTGCCCATCCAACTCGATGGATAAGACCTGAGAGGCGGTCTTCATTCCGATCGTGGCCATACCCGTGGCTTGCGGACGGGCGATGGCGGATTGCATGGAGGCAGTTAAGCAATTCACACAGACTTTGGTACTCCCGTATCCGGGATCGAGCGCAATTACATTTTTCATTTTGATTCTCCTGTTGATTGGGTTTGTGCCGGCTCGCGGCGGTTTGATGAGGTTTGTTGGGTTTGCTGGTTTGCGACCAGTTTCAACGCTTTGGCAGTCAGGCAGAAGGAATTGTCGCGGTTGCCATCTTTGGCGATCCAGCCGCGGACTGCCCACGTGACTTGCATTTTGCGTGCCTGGTGTTGTGAACATTTGCCCCACTCGGCGATGTTCGTGAGGGTTAGTTTGCCCTCTGTCTCCACCCACGCTCGGGTGAATAAATTTCTTTCCAGTTCGGGTAGAGTTTCCAGCGATAACAAGCCTGAGGAAAGCAAGATTGGCTTTGGAACATAGAAGGCTTGCATTGGACCGAAGCGATCCGTGATCGTGAGGCCTGGACGTCCTTCCGGGATGCGGCTGGCGCCAGAGCACCCCATGCGTTTCGCCATCTCCGCCGAGCGCACCCGAAAGCAGATCGATAACCCGACCTGTTCGCGTACGGCTCCCACCAGATCCTTTGTGAACTCCTGCGCACCGAAAACGAAATGGATCCCGAACTTGCGTCCGCGCCAACCAAGCGTTGCCAATGCCTGTCCCAATTCGCCTTTGCCGCCGCCCATCACCGACAGGACCGCGCTGGCTTCATCCAGCACCACCAGAATGCGCCGTAATGGTTCGATGCCGGTCTTCACAGCCAGGGCGTTGTATTCGGAAAGTTTTTCTGGATGACCCTGCATGGATAGGTACAACCGCGCACGGTGATCGCATTCCCCTAAAGCCTTTTGAACCAATTCCAAGGCTTCTGCCGGCGTGGTTGCGATCGGAGCAAGCAGGTTGGCATGAGCCTGCCACATCGGGAAGGTGGTTTGATCGATATCTGCCAGTAACAATTGCATATCCTCACGAATTGCCTGGTGAACCAGGGAGCGTAGGAAGACGGATTTGCCGGCACCGGTCTGACCCAACACAGCCAGGTGACGCAGGCTCTCCCAATCCAGAAGCAGGGGACGGAATGTGAAGTTCAATCCCAAGGCAACCTTGCCGTGTGGTACATCGGGTGGAAGTTCCACCTTGTGAGGCAGTTTTGGGAGAGGAGAGAGCAGGATCACATAGCGCAGGCCTGTTGAGTTCGAGAGATACACGCGCAGTCCTCCCAGATCCGTGCTGATCTGATGCAGGAGTTCCGGGCTGGTGTATGGACTGTGATCCCCAATCTGATGCGTGTCCAGGACTGCCAGCAAGATGGACAGATCGGACAGGCGTGTCAGACCGAAGCCACTGAAGGCAGGCTTCAGTCGGCGCTGGAGGAACAGGCCGGGCAGTTGGCGAACAATGTTCTCTGCCATGTGTTGTTCGCGTTTGTTGATCCCGATTGCGGTTGCTTGCTCGTTCATGATGGACCTCCTTCATCTTCATCTGGGTTGAGAACGTCGGCTTGAATGGCATCCCGGACGATGCCGGGCAATACATCTTTTAGAATGGGCTTTGCCTGGTCGGGCTGTAATACTGTGACAGTAGGCAGAAGGGGTATGTTCTGGCCAGCCATTTGTTTCGCTATAGATCGGCGCCGCTCGTTCGCGGGAGCATCCAGCGCGCCGCGCGTGGCGAGATCGATCATCTGGTCGCGGGCTGTGGTGGGTGACTGCAGCTCAGGTGGGATGAGCGCTGGGATTTCCGGCTTCTTGTTGGAGACATCCAGCAGGGGATAAGGGTTGCGGTCCGCGTCATAGACTTTCCCGTCAATGACCAGTAACGGCGCATCGCCACGCGCATCCCGCAGAACAGGTCTGACCCTGCTCCAGCGTATTGCCAATGACAGCAGCACAACAAACATCGAAACAAGGATTGCCCAAGGAACGACTGCTTTGACTTTGTTCATCATGCGTTCGCGTTGTACTGCAAGCTCCACTGAGATCGCCTCCCCTGCCATGGCAGTGGAATAAGCTTGCGAGGAAGCCTCATTTGCTGTCGCGGTTGTGTTCCAAACTTGTTGTGTAGCTGTTGACTGGATGGACTGCGCAGTGGCGGCTCGAGCTGCGGCGCTGGTGGCGGACATGCTGTCAGCAGTCGCGGTGGCTTCCCAGACCCGAGCGGTGGAGGTGATCTCAGCCGCTTGTTGTGTCGCAAGCAGTAGCCAGGCGCGTTCTGTGGCTGCGGAATGTTGAGTTTCCACGGTGGCAGTGAGTTGGCCGGAATAGAACTGGGCGGTAGCTGCGGCAGAGACTGCCGTAGCCTGGCTGGAGTTGGCATTCACAAAAACTTGTGCAGGATCAGGCGTTTGAGCGTACGCAGGCACTGAGACAGGAGCGGTATAACAGCCAACCAGCAGCAGACAGAAAAGCAGGATCATCAATGAAGATCTGTTGTTCATGTTTATTCACCTATGGCAAAAGCCAGAGATCATTGTCTTCCGTCGAATCATCAACTTGAGCAGGTGGGATGTGTAGTTGGCTGGCGTTTTGATCCATCTGGTTTTGGAGCATCTGAACGACAAGCAGCGTAAGGAGGTGATCCAGGCTGGCAGGTTTTGCCAGGACTAGCTGAGGACTTGTGGTTTTGCGAGAAGATTGCTGTGAAGCGCCCTGGATGCGGAGGAAGAATAGAATACCGATCCCGAGGATAGCGATCACCACGAGCGCAAGCAAAAGGATGACGATCAGATTGCCAGCGCCGGCATTTTCTGCGACGCGAGCAGTCTCAATGGCGGCTTGAGCCTGTCTGGCAGTAGCATAGGATTGCGAGATTGATGCTAACCCGAAGACCAGAGCGATGATGAGCAGGGTGATAACCAGAAGCACGATCATAGAATTACCCCCGTTTTGTGAGATTGTGCGATAATATCTGGAAGGGAATTTAACTTACGTAATTCGCAAAAATGAAATTTAGCAGTGGGTACGGAAGCAGTTGTTCTGTTTCCCCAGAATCGTAGCCTAGCGGGATAAAGACCAACATCGCTTTGGTTGCAGGTTCGAATCCTGTTGGGCCCACTTTCAATTTACGATTTTTGATTTACGATTTTCGCGCAGGTTTTTACGGTAAACATAACTCATCCCGAAACTAATCTTTCGTGGGTGAGTTTGTTTTTAAGAGCAAAAAGGATGCAGACGAGCGCTGATACCCATACGGGTACAATGTAAGCGCTGATTCAAAAAAGAATCCGCGTCCCATATTGAACTTGGGATTAATTATGTTTTGCTATCCCAATTGTTCCAATATTTGTTCATAAACGCCGGGCGCTACGGCGAGGATGGAAAGGGGAGATGAAAGATAATCTGCTCTGCCATCCACTGCTGTAACTTTTGCACCGGCTTCTTCAGCGATCAAGCCACCGGCGGCAATATCCCAGGGGCGGAGGGCAAATTCCCAGAAGCCATCAAAACGGCCTACTCCTACATAACAGGCGTCCAATGCAGCAGAACCGAGACGGCGCACCCCCTGGGTCTTTTTCGCGAGGCGCTCAAAATATTTGAAATTATCCAATTTTGTATTCCAGGTATCGTAGGGAAAACCTGTGACTAGCAAACACTTTTGCAACTCGGTTGTATTGGATGCCTGGATTTTTTTGCCATTTAGAAATGCGCCTTTTCCGCGCTCGGCTGTGAACATTTCTTCGCGAAGCGGATCGTATACTGCGCCGAGGGTGACAATCCCTTTGGATGCATATGCAATGGAAACACAGAAGACTGGAATGTGATGAGCGTAATTGACCGTCCCATCTAGTGGATCGATGTACCAGAGGCCTTCATTTTCTCCGCTGGTCTCTCCGCTTTCTTCGGCGAGAATGTGACTGTCCGGGAATTGCGACTGAATCTCGCCGATCAAAAAGGCTTCAGAGGCGTGATCGGTTTCGGTAACAAGATCAATTATCCCTTTGTATTGAACCGTATGTTCTGTATTGTATCCATCACGCAGGATGGCTCCTGCTCCGCGGGCGAGTCGTTCAAGGTCAGAAAGTGTAGGGATCATAGTTGTCCATTCCAAATGCGGCGGCCAAGAGCGGTGACGGCAAATTCAACGGCGAGTTTGGCAGTTTGATTTTGTACATCCAGGATCGGGTTGACTTCAACCACATCCATGCCGACGAGTTTTCCAGTTTCCGCGATCAGTTCGCAAGCTAGGTGTGCTTCACGTTCGGTTAACCCGGCAGGGACGGGAGTCCCAACGCCGGGCGCATGACGTGGATCGAGCGCGTCGAGATCGAGTGATAGATACATGCCATCTGTATCGCGAGTGACATGCTCAATGGCTTTTTCAACAACAGTGACCATGCCATAACGGTCAACCTGTTCCATGCTCATGACCATTGCGCCCGCCTCACGCAGATTGGCTTTTTCGCCAATATCAAGATCGCGCGCGCCGATGATGGCGATGTTGCGTGGATCAATCACGGGAATGGTTTCATCCCACAATTGCACCAGGCTTTTATCACCGAGCCCCGAAAGAATGGCAAGCGACATGCCGTGAATATTTCCCGAGGGCGTTGTTTCGGGAGTATTGAAATCTGCGTGTGCGTCGATCCAGATCACGCCAATTTTACGATTACGTGCCGTGCCACGCACGGAACCAATGGACAGGCTGTGATCGCCTCCAATCACAAGCGGGAAATTGCCAGCCTGTACCGAAGTGGATACCGCACCCGATACCCGCCGCGACATGGGGATGATGCAATCAAGATATTTCAGCTTGGGGTTGGTGATCTTGCACATTTCCGCAATAGGGACGTCCACATTGCCTTCGTCTTGCACGGTATATCCGAGTTCCTCCAGTTTTTGCTGCAGGTGTGAATAGCGGATCGCACTGGGCCCCATATCCACACCGCGGCGGTCCGCACCCAGATCTATGGGCACGCCGATAATGTCAATTTGCATTTCTGCCTCCAATAATTTTTTAATACCAAGCAAATCTTTTGTGTTTTATATTTATACTTTATGCGGTTCTGTAATAGCCCACATCCACCGAATACACACGTCCGCGCTTGATGACCTGCTTTACAAGATTTGTCCCATAGCGATAACCGACCTGGCGATAATCGTTGACGGATAGGATAAGCATATCCGCCTGTTTTCCGACTTCCAAAGATCCGATCATATCGGACCTACGAATTGCGTGCGCAGAATTGATGGTGCATGCAGCGATGGCCTGAGCCGGAGTCAAGCCCATGTAACGGCAGGCCAGCGCTATGGCAAATTGCATCGATTCATTCCACGACGTACCGGGATTACAGTCTGTGGCGAGGGCCAGCATGGCATCTGCTTCAAGCAATTTCTTTGCGGGTGTGTAATGACCTTCCGCCAGGCCGAAGGGTGTGCAAGGCAAGGCTACTGCAACTGTGTCCGATTTGCCAAGCGCGGCGATATCCGCATCAGAGGTGACAACGAGGTGATCAGCTGATGCCGCTCCCAACTCCGCTGCGAGGGCTGCACCGCCGAGGTTGTCAAACTCGTCAGCGTGGATCTTGAGCGGGAATCCCAGCGACCCAGCCTGAGTCAGGATCTGACGCGATTGGTCGAGAGTGAAGGCTCCCGTTTCACAGAATACATCCACAAAAGGTAAAAGGTATCGCGGAGCGTGAGTCCCCCACCATTCTTTGAGTACCGGCAGCATTGTATTGATCACTTCATCGGTATAGCCTTGTGGGTCATCTTTGAATTCAGGTGCAATGGCGTGTGCGCCGAGGAAAGTAATTGCAAGATCAAGCGGACCTTCGTCATCGAGCGCAAGCAGGGCTTTGAGCAAACGCAATTCAGTGGAGGTTTGCAAGCCATAACCTGTTTTCGCTTCGGCTGTGGTTGTTCCATGTGCGAACATGCGCAGCAAACGTGGGCGGGTCTGCGCAATGAGTGTTTCAATGGATGCTGTACGTGTGGCTTTAACCGTGGAAATGATCCCGCCGCCTGCCGCGAGAATATCGAGGTATGGCGTCCCGGACATTTTCATCTCGAATTCGTCAGCGCGGTCGCCTGCCCAGATGAGATGCGTGTGCGGGTCCACAAAGCCGGGCATGAGCACGCAATCACCGGCATCCAAAGTTGGCTCATCAGGATAAGCAGATTTAAGTTCTTCTGTTGTGCCAACCGCGACAATCTTTTCATCGCGGACAACAATTGCGCCGTTCTCAATAATACCAAGTGTGCCAAGTGCTTTTCCGCGTTGCGGACCGCCTGCAAGAGTAAGAAGCTGTGAAGCAGAGTGTATGAGCATGTTTATCACCAATTATTCATGATTGCATAATGGCGTAATTTAACCACAGAAAGATGAGTACAGAATGCCGCAGGGATGACCAGACGAGAACTCTGTAATTGTGCGTAACTTCGTTCAGAAAATCCAATAGATTGGGCCACAAGGTTGGAAGAAAAGGCACTTCCTTTGTGTTCCTTTTCACGAAAACACTTTAATTGATTTTCTTTTTAATATTCCTAACATTATTGCAAATGCAAAAGTAGTTGGTACTTGCTTTTTTTCCTTATCAATGTACAATAAAAGTAATCTCAGGAGCCTTTCCTGGGAAATTCCAAAGAAAGGAGAACCTATCCCATGTTATTTTCACCCAAAGAAAAAGGCCAGGGTCTTGTTGAATATGCGTTGATTCTTGTTTTGGTTGCCATTGTCGTTATCGCCGCTTTGATGGTCCTGGGCCCGATCATCGGCAACGTCTTCAGCACTATCAATGAAAGCCTCTCCTCTTTCTCCTAATGAGTTTTGTTTTATGATTTAAGATAATATGTCGCGAACACCCATGATGTTCGCGACATATTATGTGTTCTTTCGTTCCTGTAAGGCTAACATAACTGTTAGGGCTATCGACATATTGGTACTTGCATTTTTTTGTAGTCGATGTAAAATAAAGATAGTTCCAGGAGGCCTTTCCTGGGAAATCTAAAAGAAAGGAGAACCTATCCCATGTTATTTTCACCCAAAGAAAAAGGCCAGGGTCTTGTTGAATATGCGCTGATTCTTGTTTTGGTTGCCATCGTAGTTATCGCGGCTTTGATGGTCCTTGGCCCGATTATCGGCAACGTCTTCAGCACTATCAATGAAAGCCTCTCCAGCGTCTAAATAGTTTTCGTACAAAAAGAACCCTGTCGTCAGACAGGGTTCTTTTATATTTGGTAGTGGTCACAAAGTAAGTGATGTGAATTGTTTTCTGGCTAGATTGTGGTCAACGATGAACCATTTGGTAATCAGGTGATGAAAGGTGTCACGCTTTGAAAGCGAGAGTGTTTTGCGAACATAGCGAGCTTGATGTTGGCGCAAAGTACAATACCTTATATTTAAAGATCAATTTTCCCCCATCCTACGTACTGTGCCATCCAATTTGGGAGATTAAAAGAAACAGTAATTACCCACGTACCAGGTTTTGGCTCTTTTTTAAACTTTTCTTCAAGTCGTTTTCCATGATCTGATGTGGGGTACGCAAAGACAATATTTGTATCGCTCATGTCTGAATTGTAAAAAATGCCCGTCTCAATGCGGATCTTGAAACCGACCCCGTTCCAAACAGCATTTGCCCAGCTATCCCTTTTGCATCCTTCGCAAAGCTAACAACCCTGCTGCATTAAACGCCACAGCAGTTAGTGCCACGAACAGGAAGCCAAACTGCTGATAAATAAAGGCCGCCAAAAAAGCTCCAAGCGCACGCCCTATTGCATGGCCTGTGACGTTCATGGAAAGCATTGTGGCGCGCGCCGAGGGGACAAGTTCAGTCATCAATGGAATGTGACTGACCATGACGTATTCAAAAGTAATATAGAACAGGAATAAACCAACCAACGCACCGACTTGTGTTTGCCCAATGATCGGGAGTAGGATCGAGGCCAGGGCATTGCCGACCAGCCCAATGGTTAGCGCGAGCGGTTTTCCAAGCCTGTCTGTTGTAAGGGCCACCAATCCCTCCCCGCTTAATTCTGAGATGCCGATTACAGCGGAGGCGCCTGCAAGCGCGATGATCTTCAATCCAAATGAGTCTTCCAGCCAGACGCCAAAGATGAGGTTGACCAATTCATTACCTGCGCTTGCCCACATCGCAATTGAAATGCCAGCCATTGCAGGTATGGAGGTAAACACGGCCCGATAGCCATCACGCGAATTGGAAGTCAGCTTGTGGTGCAGGTCTTCATTTGGAACCATTCGCCAGATAATGAAAAAGATGACTAGCCCAAGGATTGTGAAAATGGGAAAAGGCGCAGACCAGCTAAACTTATCAATCAAAAACCCAACCACTGGCACACCAGCCACAAACGCCATAGACCATGCAACTTCAGTCACTGCCAATGCTGTGCCGCGCTGGTGATATGGAATTCGATCTCCGAAGTAGGCTTGCATAGCGGGATCAAACATATATTTGCCAACCATGGCGAGCATGAGGGCAATGGCAAGTGTCCAGAAAGCTGGGTGAATCGCCACGAAGCCAACACCAATTGTGAAGATGACAATGCCAGCCAACATGCCGAATTTTCTACCGCGCCGATCTGCAATAGGTGCAAAGAGCGGACTGGTTATGCCAAGCAGAGAGCGTGCTGTCATCAACAGGGACATGGTGGAAAGATCCACAACCAGGCTCCGCGCAAAGACCGGTAAAAATGGATACACCATCCTGTGGGCGGTATTCAGGATGGTGCGTAGAACCATGAATGTAAGTAGTTGAAAGCGGATACGCAAGGCTATGCTTGATCTGTTTGAAGGTTGATGAAGAATCTTGTCAGGAAATAACCCGCGATCCATGCCAGGAAATTCAGGGTCAGGAAAAAGATAATAACATTCCACAAGCCTGAATTAAAGATGGGAGATGGCGGCGGATGCATGATATTTTCGGCGCTTGAAAATATGACACGCAGGATAACGACGAAGAGAATGTTTGCAAGTGAGGTCAGCCACTTTGTGTTAAGCACCCACAAGCCCACCTGAAGTAACACACCGGTCACGGCGAAGGTCATGGCAAGGCGAAAGCGCGGCTCGGCTAGGAAAAGCCCATTCCAGTTGGCTTGCATAGCGAAAAGAGAGAGCGGCAAATAGGTGACCCAGAAGATAATGCCTGTGCGCCCAAGCGCGGCGGACCAGGCGTGGAAAATGTCCTTGCGCAGGAGCAGGCCTAAAAGTCCAGAAAGAGCGGCGGCAATGAATGCGACTTCCGCAGCCAGCACCCAGGATCCATGCAGGTAGACGAGTCGCACGTTTGATCCCAAAGATTTTTCTTCGGGGCTCAGCAGAGTTAGCAATACGATTGCCATAAGTGTGATGAAGAAATATGTGATTGGTGATTTGAATTTGAACATAGCGTAAATTGTAACCCCATCCAAACAATTTTGTCTGGCGATTGCTTGAGAATTATCCCTGGGTTTTACAGATTTCAATTCATTTCTTTTATAATCTAAACTATGAACAATGAAACCTTCAAAAAAATCATATTCGCAGTGACCTTCCTGATCTGGAGCAGCATAGTACTATCTGCATTTTACATCACACAGCATCCGTTGTTCTTTCAAGTGATCAATGGGATTCTGGAAACTTTATGGACGGTTGCATTGACTGCCATCCTGCTTGTTAACTCTGCCGGGGTAGGAATTTTTTTGTTCAAATGGACGCGGCTGCCAGTCAATGAGCATGAACAATTGATCCTTGGGACTGGACTTGGCTTGGGCATATTTGGTTTGCTTGGTTATGGGTTAGGAGCAATAGGGCTGGCGGAACCCCTGATTCTCCTTGCCATTCTTTTTGCAATTTTGGTTTGGGTCTTTATTTTAAAGCTTCACAAGGAATTGCGACGCAGCCTTAGCTCGCTTCTAATTTCATTTAGGGAGGGGAAAAGTGAAATTCCCGCGTGGCTTCCCCCCACCATTGCAATGACGCTTGCAATTAGCTTTATCTTCGCCCTCCTACCGCCCGCGGAAGGGTTTGATGGATTGTTCTATCATCTTACATTACCGGAAAGACTACTGGCTGATAAACAAATCCTCCCATATAACATCCCTCAATTCTGGTTTCCAAGTCTAATGGAAGGGAATTTTATCTGGGCGCTTGGCCTCGGGAGCGAACGCACGGCGCAATTGATTCACTGGTCGTTTTCGTTGCTTATGATCGGGCTGGTTTGGGAATGGTCGCGCATAATATCAGGGGGCAAAACTGCGTGGTGGTCGATGGCCGTCCTGATCTCCATGCCATCCCTTCCCTGGCTTTCTTCCTGGGCGTATACGGATATTGCGCTTGTCTATTTTGGGCTTGCCTCCCTTTATGCAATCTGGAAATTGAATGACGCAAATCAATGGATCGCTATAAGCGGTCTCTTTGCAGGTATGGCAATGGGGATCAAATACACAAGCTTTATTCTGCCCGTTTTTTGTGTTACCCTGATCTTATTGTGGGGAAGAAATTTTTACGCACGCATTGCTTCCATAACATCCTTCTCGCTGATGGCTATTCTGGCGGCATCCCCCTGGTACATTCGCAACTGGGTCATTATGGGTAATCCAGTTTATCCATTCGCATTCGGTGGGCGCTACTGGGATTCGTTTCAAGCGGAGGGATATGCAGGAAACGGTACAGGGATTGGCTGGAATCCCATCGAACTTGCTCTTCTGCCTCTCAACATCATACTCGGCCACCGTGACCAAAACTATTATGACGGACGCGTTGGCGTGCTCTTTCTGATATTCATGCCGCTTGCCGTTTGGGCGCTCTGGAAAAAACACACTACGTCCGATTCCACATACAAAGCTTTTTTCATATTTAGCACATTCGCCCTGCTGAACTACTTGATTTGGACTTTCGGAGTTGTTCAGACGATACATCTTTGGCAGTCCCGCCTGCTTTGGCCTGGCCTCATTCCCCTTGCCGTTCCTATCGGATTTGGCATCGCGTTTCTTTCCGACTTTGATCTGCCTCGCTTCCGAATGAGTTTTATCTACACTGTGATCATTGGCATCATCATCGGAGTGACCCTGCTCGATAACACCTTGAGTCTGATTGTTCGCAGACCCATGCAATATGCCCTCGGAATGGAATCGCGTCACTCCTATTTCCAACGAGTGCAGCCCCGCTACACATCCGCGTTGACACTGGTTGACTCAACACCACCCGATTCGTTTATATATTTTATGTTCGAGCCGCGCAGCTATAACATGTCCCGCAAAGTCCAGCCCGATCCGATCAATAATAATCTTGCTCATGATTATTTTTTGTATGGAAATGCGGATGCAATCTTAAATGATTGGAGATCGAAAGGATACACCCATGTTCTCCTTTACATGTCCCCTCCGGATGAACAGTTTCCAGAACAGTTCGACCAGATTTTGCCTCTTCTGGAACTGAAAGCTGAGAATGAATACTTTAAGTTATATTCCATCAAGTAAAGAATGAGTTTTGAGTCATTTCGCTTGACAATCCTTTTGCATGTGGATACACTCAAGGTGTTTGGGGAGTAGCCGCCTGCGTTTTATGCAGGACGCGTTGTCGTCAAGACAGGGTTCTACCCTCGGTAACGCGAACGTTCACACGTTAGGCGAGACCATCACGTAGGCGTGGTGGTCTCGTTTTAATTTTGCAGATCGAGCGCCTCAAGTTCACTTTGAATTAGGAGATTTTGTATGGCACATGAAGAAACAATGCGGCAGGAATGGCATGCGCTCACAGCAGACGATGTTCTTCGGGATTTGGAAGTACATGATGAAGGGCTGACTAGCTCGGAGGCGGCAAAACGCCTTGCCCACTACGGCCCCAACCAATTGCGTGAAGCAGCGCGGCCCGGCTTCCTTGCCTTGTTGTGGGCACAACTGAATAATTTTGTTGTGATCCTGCTGATCGTGGCTTCCGTGATCTCTGCACTGCTGGGCGATTATGTGGAAGCCGCCGCCATCATGGCAATCGTTGTGTTGAACGCAGTGCTTGGCATTGTGCAGGAGCAACGCGCAGAACAGGCATTGGCCGCGCTGAAAAAACTTGCCGCACCGGATGCACAGGTGATCCGTGACGGGATACGCAGTTCTATACCTTCCTACAATCTTGTTCCAGGTGATATTGTTTTTCTCGAAGCGGGCAATTTTATTCCTGCCGACTTGCGCTTGTTGGAAGCAATCAACCTGCGCGTGGAGGAAGCCTCACTTACCGGCGAGTCACTTCCTGTACAAAAGAACGCAGCCACTGTACTTGAAAAGAATATTCCCCTCGGCGACCGAAAGAATACCGCCTTCATGGGAACCGTTGTTTCATATGGACGCGGGCGCGGTGTGGTGACCAGCACAGGTATGCGCACCCAGTTGGGTCTGATCGCCACGATGCTGCAAAATGTGGAAACCGAAGAAACGCCTTTACAAAGAAGGCTCGATCAACTTGGCAGGTCGTTGAGCATTGGTTCGTTGATCCTGGTTGCTGTTGTGTTTATTGTCGCGCTGATCAACCAGACAAACATTGGTGGGTTATTCACGAGTCCGCTAGATTATTTCACGGAATTCGCAGAGCAGGTCACCGAAGTATTTATTATAGCCATTAGCCTTGCAATTGCAGCGGTGCCGGAGGGCCTGCCTGCCGTTGTGACGATCTCGCTTGCGCTTGGTATGCGTGAGATGGTGCAGCGCCACGCCCTCATCCGCAAGCTGTCTTCAGTTGAGACGCTTGGTTCGGCCACGACGATTTGTTCGGATAAAACTGGCACACTAACCCAGAACGAAATGACAGTAACCCGTGTGTGGGCCGATGGTCAGTTCGTAAATTTGACCGGTATTGGTTACGCACCGACTGGTGAATTTCAAGTAGATGGCGTAAAAGTGGATGTGGACGAATATCCCGCGATCCGCTCCACGCTTTGGCTGGGCCTGTTGAACAATGACTCGATGATCGAATCCACGGGCGAAAACGAATCACAGAAGACATACCGCATCGTGGGCGACCCGACAGAGGGTGCGCTGTTGGTAGCAGCTGCCAAGGCTGGGGCCATTCACGTTGATATTAACAGAGCTTATCCACGCGAGAACGAAGTTCCGTTTGATTCAGAACGCAAACGCATGATCACAATTCATGATGTGCTCAACCCGAAATCGGCAGACCTCTCTCCGTTCCATGATGAAAAACATATCGGGTCGGATGTGATCGCTGTTAAAGGCGCGCCTGATATTGTGTTGACCCTTTGCACGAAATATCAAGGCATGGATGATGAACCCCGTGAATTAACAAAGGAAGCCAGGGAACGCATCCTTGCTGCGAACGATGCAATGACCAAAGACGCCCTGCGTGTGCTGGGCTTTGCCTATCGCGTTGAGCAGGATGTCCCTGACAACCCCGAACAGATTAAGACCGATGAACTGGAGAAGGATTTAGTTTTCATCGGTTTAATGGGCATGATCGACCCACCGCGCCCCGAAGTAAAACCCGCACTCGAAAAAGCGCTTCACGCTGGTATCCGCACGGTGATGATCACAGGTGACTTTCCCAATACAGCCAAAGCCATTGCTGAATCGATTGGTCTCCTGCGGCCCGGCAAGAAAGTGTTGACTGGCGCCCAGTTGGACGATCTCAGCGATCTTCAACTCAAGAACATCATAGAAGATACAGATGTGTTTGCTCGCGTCTCTCCTGAGCACAAGATGCGCATCGTAGATGCGTTGCAGGCCAATGATGAAATTGTGGCGATGACAGGTGACGGTGTAAATGATGCGCCTGCCATCAAACGAGCGGATATCGGCATATCCATGGGTATCACCGGGACAGATGTCGCCAAAGAAACAGCAGACATGGTTCTCACAGACGACAACTATGCAAGCATCGTCTCTGCCGTGGAACAAGGCCGCATCATCTATAGCAACATCCGTAAGTTTGTGTTCTTCCTGCTTTCATCCAATGTGGCCGAGATCATGATCATCTTCCTCGCCACGTTGGCAGGGCTGCCTGCGCCACTTACAGCCATTCAGTTGTTATGGCTCAACCTCATCACAGACGGTGCGCCGGCATTGGCGCTCGCCATGGAAAAAGGCGACCCTGACATCATGGATCAGAGACCACGCGCAAAGAATGAGCCCATTGTCAACCGCTCGATGGGCGTTGGCATCATCGTGCAGACTTTTGCCCAAACCAGTGCGGTGCTCGGCGCATTCATCATGGGGTTGATATGGCATCTCGAAGCCCCGTTGACGGGACAGGCAGGAGCAGCTATCCCGTCTGGTATGAACGCATTATCTTATGTCCTCTCACATGATTGGCGCGGAGTCGATGTCCAAACCGCAGAGACGATGGCATTTGTCACATTGTCACTAGCTGAATTGTTCCGTGCTTATACAGTTCGTTCGGAACGCGCCTCCATTTTCAAGATTGGAATCTTTTCAAATAAATACATGCAATATGCGGTGGGACTTTCCATCACGTTACTGTTGCTAGTATGTGCCGTTCCATTTTTGCAACCCATCTTCAATACACATTTCCTGAGTGTACGCGAATGGGGGCTGGTAGTTGGGTTGGCACTCATGCCTGCGGTGGCCGAGGAGATCACCAAATTCTTCCTGCGAAGAAAAGAAAAGTAAATGCAAAAAGCTCCCGCAACTTGCGGGAGCTTTTTATGATATTTGGCAGTTGTGAAAAACTCAAAAAGCCATACAATTCAACTCATGACTCACGAACGGGATCAAAAAAGCCTGCTTGCCATCAATCTCGGGCTGGGAATTAATATTCTCTTATCCATTGTCAAAACGACATTTGGTATTTTGGGGCACAGCCCTGCTCTGCTGGCTGAAGGAATTAATTCAACATCAGACGTGGCCTATTACATTGCCGCAAGTGTTTTGGTGCGCATGGCCAATATGCCTGCCGACCGCGAACATCCTTATGGACACCGTCAGTTTGAAAGCATTGCATCCCTGGTCATTGGCTCGTTCATTGTTACAACAGGCGTTGCCGTTTTTTGGGATGCGGTGGATAAGGTTTGGGATTTCGTTGTGGGAGTTTCCGACTCTCAGGGAGCGCATCCGTTCGCGCTTTGGGTTGCGCTTGCCACCGTTGCGATAAAGATTTTTCTTAGCTGGTACATTCGCAATCTGGGACGCGAATCTCAGAACCCCGTTGTGGATGCCCTGGCCTACGACCATCGCAATGACTTGTTCTCCGCCTCCGCAGCATCCATCGGCATCTTTCTCGGCCAGCGTGGGTTTCCCTGGGTGGATCCGCTGGCTGGCGCTTTGGTGGCTTTGCTGATTTTGCGCACAGGCATTTTCGTCCTGCGCGAATCATCCATTGACTTGATGGCCGTCGTCCCAAACCGTGAGCTGGCCGAGCGCGTTTCAAAATTATTGAAAAATATTCAGGGTGTAAAGCAATTGGAAGAATTGCAGGCGCATCGCTTCGGACCTCATGTCGTGATCAATTTGACGATAGGCATTCACGGCGCGCTGACAGTATATGAAGGCGATACAATCGCCAGCCGCGTGGAAGAGATATTGATGCGTTCAATTCCAAATGTGAGAAGAGTACACGTCCACTACCACCCAGCCGAGGAGGAAAATGCCGATATGACGGTTGATGAAATTTTGGAACAATCAAAAAAACACACGCGTTTGTATTAACTTATTTAACTTACCCAGTCTCAATCCTGAAGGGATGTCATTGTTTTGGGTAAAGCCATGTCACCCCTTCGGGGTTTACATCCGTGTCGGCTTTATGTCTATAATCATTTCACCTGTTTCGACAGGCTCAACACACCGCCTTCGGAGTTATGCCTGCATAAGATGAGCCAGTTAATTACCCCAAGTTGTCACCTTCCAGATTTTGCGGAAAATTTAACGCAAAGGCGCAGAGTCGCAAAGAAAAAAATTAAATCTTAGCGTCCTGGCGACTTTGCGTTAAAAAACCTTGGTTGAAAGCAGATCGCGGAACAAGGTAGCAACTTAGGTTAATTAACCCAAGTTGCTACCTTGGGGAGGATTGACAAAAATCCATGAGATTCAATACAGTTGGGGTATCCCAACCACCAACTGGAGAACCTCATGGATACCCAAATTATAGTAGTGTTTTGTCTGTGTGC
>NZ_JBXMTI010000149.1:0-31485 GCF_057083605.1 Candidatus Villigracilis sp.
CAAAGACATAAGCCACGAGCATAATCCCGACGCACCACGCGAGCGCGATCCAGATGTCATTACCGACCGGCTGGCCTGACAGCAGTGCGCGGATGGCATCCACGATCGAGGTCACAGGCTGGTTTTCTGCAAAGGCGCGAACTACTGGCGGCATTGACTCGGTCGGCACGAAGGCCGAGCTGATAAACGGCAGGAAGATAAGCGGGTAGGCAAAGGCGCCTGCGCCGTCCACCGATGTTGCAGACAGTCCGGCAATCACCGCGATCCACGTCAGGGCCAGTGTAAACAGTGCCAGTATGCCTGCTACAGCAAGCCATGGCAATACCCCCGCCGACGAGCGGAAGCCCATCATGAGCGCTACGAGAATGATCACGAGGACCGAAATCGCATTGGATACCAGTGAGGTTAGCACATGCCCCCACAGCGGGGCCGAACGCGCAATCGGCATGGAGTGGAATCGTTCGAAGATGCCTCTTTGCATATCCATGAACAGACGATAAGATGTATAGGCGATGCCGCTTGAAATCGCCATCAACAGGATGCCGGGCAACAGGTAGTTCACATAGTTATCCGTGCCGGTTTGAATCGCACCGCCGAGCACATAAACGAACAGCAGCATCATCGCGATCGGAGTGATGGTGACCGTGATAATGGTGTCCATGCTGCGCAGAATATGGCGCATGGAACGTCCAAGCATAATGCCCATATCGCTGAAATAGTGTTTGTTTGACATTTCCATTATTTCTTCTCCTTCTTGCCGATGATTGCGAGAAATATTTCCTCCAGGCTCGGCTGTTTTTCAATATATTCCACTTTTGCGGGCGGAAACAGTTTTTTCAGGTCTGCGAGTGTGCCGTTCGCGATAATTTTCCCTTCATGCAGAATGGCAATCCTGTCGGCGAGCTGTTCGGCTTCCTCCAAATACTGCGTAGTCAGAAGTACGGTCGTGCCATTATTGGCGAGCTCTTTGACAGTCTTCCAAACCTCGATGCGCGCCTCGGGGTCAAGCCCGTTGGTTGGTTCGTCGAGGAAAATGACCTGTGGTTTTCCGATCAGGCTCATGGCGATGTCGAGCCTGCGGCGCATACCGCCCGAATAGGTGGAGACTCTGCGGTCGGCAGCATCGGTCAGGCCGAAGCGATTCAGCAGATCATCTGCGATTTGACTCGCATCTTTGAGATGCCGCAGCCTGGCAATCATGACCAGATTTTCCCGACCAGTCAAAATCTCGTCTACGGCGGCGAATTGCCCGGTCAGGCTGATCGACTGACGCACATCGTCGGGTTTTGCCACAACGTCGAAGTTGTTGACGGCGGCAGTTCCGTCATCCTGTTTAAGCAGTGTGGTGAGGATCTTGACAATCGTTGTCTTGCCCGCGCCGTTGGAGCCGAGCAAGGCGAAGATACTGCCCTTCTTCACCTCGAAATCCACGCCCTTGAGAACATGAAGTTCCTTATAGGACTTTTGCAGCCCTTGCACTTGAATTGAATTGTTTAGCATATTCTTTACTCCTTATATAACAGTAATGTTTTTTCCTGCTCTTTCGGGGGCTTAGCCCCCAAAAAGCCATTAGATAATAGTGACCTTTGATAAATCAGCATCCACGCCTTTGAGGGCGGCGACCTCGCGTACGGCGTTGGCGACGGCGCGGAAGTCCTTGCGCAGGATGTTGTCGTGCTTGCTGGGGACCTTCGCGTAGATCTTGATGTTCGGGTTGCGTTCGACCACCTGCTCGAGGCTGGCGCGTACGCGTTCCCTTCCCAGCTCCGACCCGGAAGCGTTCACATATCGGGTCGGGACGGTGATGTTGTCCAGCACGGGGCCCAGCTCACGCTCGCGCGCGATCATGCCGACCTCGATGTTGCTGTTCGCCATCTGTTCGGCGGTCATCCGCGGGGTCAATCCCGTCGGACGCAGCAGCACCATGAGCCAGCTCAGCCGCCGCCACAGCTTCCGCATCCCCTCGATATCAATTTCGTCGATCCAGTCGGAAGGTTGCGCGCCCTCGACCAGAACCGCGCCGACGGTGCGGTCGGGATTGCGACTGGCCCAGTGGGCCGCGACGAACGCCCCGTAGGACCAACCCACCACCAGCGCCTGCTCCACACCTCTGGCCGCGAGGACGGCATCAACATCCCGGACGTTCGTCTCGAACGAATAGTCCGCCGAAGGCTTCGACTTGCCGCGGGCCCGCATATCGTAGGTGATGTGCCGCCAGCCCGGCCCCAGTTCGGCGATGACTCGCTGCCAGTTCCGCTGAGAGGCCATGTGGCCGTTGAGATAGACCACGGGGACCCCGGGACCGCCCGTGTCGGTGACGGCCAGAGCCGTATCGCCCACTGACACCGTGCCGGTCCAAGTCGAATTGGCCTGATTCACTTGGATTGTCTGCTTTTGCATATTCTTCACTCCTATATAACAGTAACTTTTGACAAATCGACTTCCCAACCTTTGAGCGTAGCATAGGTCAATTTATCCATCATCGCGCCGTCAAAGTTAATGGTTTTGAGGGCACGGAGGTGTTTCTTGGACCAGGTAGACCAGGTAAATGTCGCAAGGAAGGATACATTTTTAAATGTCGCACCCTTAAACGAAACTTCGTTCAGCGATGCCCCGTCAAACTTGACACCAATAAAGGTCTGCCCATCAAGGCGTAGCCCTCGCATATCACAGAGCTTAAAGTCCACACCGCTGAAGGTACAGTTCTCAAAGACCGTCTTTGTAAGGTCCATCGTCGTCAGCTTTACGTCGACCAGTTTTACATCGGTGAATTTTGCCCCGGTTAACTCTGACGTGTTGAATTCGGTACGCATGAGAATGGTCTTTTTGAAGCTTGCACCCGTCAGATCAACAGAGTAAAAATTGCAGTCTGTGAGATTTGTTCCGTCAAAATTAGCGTCGGCCACATCGCTGACCTTAAACGAGCTACCGGTTAAGTCCGCTCCTGCAAAATTGACTTTGCGCACATCGCTGGCATTAAATGTGCTGCCAGTCAAGTCTGCACCCGCAAAGTTGGAGCCGTGCAGCGCGCTGGCATCAAATTTCCCTTTTTGCGCGGTCACGCCCGCAAAATCACTCTCTGGCAGGTTGCTCGCGCTGAAGTTTGTCAGCACTTGTCGCTCCAGCGAGCGGGAGAGGTTGGCGACCTCCTGCACCGTTTCTTCGATGTCGCCAATGCTGTCAATGGTCATCTGAAAGGCCGTTTCATCGTCCTTGCCTTCAGCTTTGAGTTCACGGAAGCGCTCCTGTAAATCGGAGAGCAGGTCAGCCTTCAGTTCGGCGACACTTTTTACTCCATCATAAGGCGCAAAGACACCGTTCAAATATTGGTTGATTTTCTCGTTCATAACATCATTCTCCTTATAATAAATTATCGAGTACGCGCTTTGCGTACTCCCAGTTATCTTTATTTTCAGAATAGATCTTTTTACCTCGGACGGTGATCTGGTAATACCGTCTTCTGCCACCCTGGGTCTCATCGCCCCAATAGGAGGTGATACAGCCATCAGCCTCCAGCCGCTTCAGGCTTGAGTACATGGTGGCTTCCTTAAGTTCATATTCGCCCGAGGAGTTTGAGTGGATTAACTTCGATATTTCATATCCATATTTATCGCCGCTCAATAGTAGCTTCAGGATAATCGTATCGGTATGACCTCTGAGCAGGTCTGAGGAAATCTTGTTGGGGGTTGTTGACTCGTCCATAGGTACAATATACAACATATTACTATGTCTGTCAAGGTAATATTATCGCCGTTACACCCTTCATATCTATGCAGTTGACTGTTGCTTTTCCAAAACGTCCGCTTTCCCACCGGGATATACAATGGGCTACACTGATTCGGAGAATTTATGAACTCCAGCATCCTCGAAAACGTGGGGAAGGTGAAAGAGTCGTACACGGGACAACGTTTGAAGGGGATGTTGTAAAAAAGACCTCCGAGTTCTTCCCCCTACGGGGACGATGTAAGAACTCGGAGGTCTTGAAACTCTACGCTGCCTCTACTGATATGATTTTTCGCTTGCTATGTCTTCCTGGCAACAATGAAACACTCAGTTATCGGATGAACAGATAAACTTTCATTTTCAATGATTTGGAAATTTCCATTTGCAATAGATGCCGCCAAGCTGGAGGCGCTGAAAAAATGAATAAGCGGAAGGAGTCCCATTTTGGATAAAAGGAATATGGGAATATTTAGAAGGGTGCTGACAAATGTCTTCTCTCCCAAGCAGGGTGTCGCAGAGATAAAAAAGCCTCCTGGTTTCAACAACTGATTGATTCTGCCCATCACCTGCGCGGAATCTTCCACCAAATGCAATATGCTCAGAGACAGGATTACGTCAAATGTTCCTTCCTTCAGGCTTTCATCAGATATTGCCGCTTTCGTGAAAGCCATATTTTTTACTTTATGTTCATCCGCTTTTCTTCTGGCAATCTCGATCATATTTGAGGAGATGTCAATCCCGCGGACTTCTTTAGCCATGCCCGCCACTTCGATGGCGATTGACCCTGTCGCGCATCCATAATCCAGGACGACACTGCTGGCATCAAGGTATTTCTTCGCCCTTTCGATAATTCTGAGATCGTTTTCTCCAAGACTCACGCCTGGCGTATCCCAATTCTTTGCCAACTTATTCCACATCTTTTCCGATTTCATGTTTCACTCGCAAATCGTGATAATAACATTCCCCTGCTTGTGACCTTCCTCCACGTACCTGTGCGCCTCGGCAGTCTGTTCCAATGGATAGCATCTATCAATAACTGCTTTTACCTTCTCCGCCTCCACAAGCCCTTTGACGAAAACAAGACTTTCGGCTGTCTCGTTTGCAAAGGCGCAAATGACTTTCTGCTTGCTGTTCGTGAGCGAAGTCCACAACATTTGCAAAAGCGCCCTCATCTTGAAACTGGCTAAAAGGTAAATTCCGTTCGGCTTGAGCGAGCACTTAATCTTTGAAAACGAACTCCTGCCGAGGATGTCAAAGATCAGGTCGTAGGTCTCGCCGTTTTGGGTAAAGTCCTCTTTGGTGTAGTCAATGACCTTGTCCGCGCCGAGGGATTTCACGAATTCCAATCTCGGCGTGCCGCAGACACCAGTCACTTCTGCGCCGAAATGTTTGGCGAGTTGGACTGCCATTGAGCCGATTCCGCCCGAAGCGCCGTTGATGAGGACTTTTTGTCCGCGCTGGATATTTGCCTTCCCAAGCAGACTCTTCGCCATGATCGCCCCGTAGGGGAGGGTAGCAGCCTCTTCATAACTCAGGTTGACGGGTTTGAGCGCCACAGCCCCAGACTCGGGGATGCACACATATTCGCTATTGGCTCCCATGTTCATTCCGAGGTATGCAAAGACCTGGTTGCCAGCTTTGAATTTCGTCACATCCTTGCCGACCGCTTCGACTTCCCCAGCCAGTTCGCTTCCGAGAATCTGGACTTTGGGTTTGTTCCACCCAAACGACATGCGCGCAGGGAGATACAGCGGCGCAGGCATGTTGAATTCGCGCGAAGAGAGATTGGCAAAATTCCGAGCCGTCAGGTCGCCGTAATTGACTGGCGTTGCATGAACCTTGACCAGGATTTCATTGTCCTTCGGGCTGGGTTTTGCCACCCCTTTGATTTTCAATACATCGGGTGTTCCGTATTCAGTAAATACAATTGCTTTCATAACGTAATCCTCCAATTTTATGCCGTCGCGTTTACAGCGGACGGATTGAACCCCTTGACGATCAGCCATATCGCCATGACCATTTCCTGCAAAGCCAGTGGAGCCATTAAGATGCCAAGACCCACGCCGAACATGGCGAACAAACCTGAAGCTAAATACAATATGGCTCCAATGAGGCCCCAAGCCGATATCCATCGAGGAAGGAGTTTTGATTGATAGAATAAATAATAGATCATCAGAGCGCCCAGGCTGAAAACGATTCTCAATATCGAATCGATCTGGTCGGTGACTTTTAGCAATACAGCGCCTAAAGTTTGAAAATGGGAGGCATCTGGGATTCCTGCTTTTACATATTCCTGACTTGATGTTAATAGTAATAACCAGCAGATTACCATGGCAATGTAGAGAACAGCCTCAAGCGCTCCCCTGAAAAGAACAATCCCAAGAGCCAGGGCTTCATTCTGTTTTTTTAGGATTGGAAATAACACAACAGACATCATGGCAAGCGAAAAACCCATAGTCAGCACAAGGAGGGATGCTGTTACGATTTGATTTTGATTTTCAGAAACTTTGATAAGGTAATTGGAATCGCTTAAGGTGTTTCCTAAAAAAACAACGCTGAGTATGCCTGCAGCCGTCCCAATGATATACAACACGCCCACACTGATGGCGGTCTTTCTGTCGTGACTCATTTTTCATCTCCTTCAGGTTCATAAGAAAATACATCTTGCAGCGGTACTCCGAAAACGAGGGCAATCTTGAAAGCCAGTTCGAGGGAGGGGGCGTATTTCCCGCCTTCGATGGCAATGATGGTCTGCCGCGTCACACCGACCTTTTCTGCCAGTTGTTCCTGGGTCATTTCGTCGTGGTGAAACCTTAATTTCCGAACATTATTTCGCACCTTGTATTTATCCATCCTAGAACCCCTTTCGATAGAGATATAGCTGCGAAACATCCCCGATGATTTCGGCAAGGATGGATGAGAGAATGAGCAGGCTGAACATCACAAGCGGCGGCTGACCAAAGGCAAAGCTCAGCATAGCAATCAACACCCCAATCGAAAACGCAATGTAGGAAACTTTGCTGCCTTTCAGTCCAATCAGTTTATCCCGCTCGTCTTCGATGAAACGTTCCTCCTGTTCCGATCTTGTTTTTATCGCATGGACAATGCTAAGCAAAATGTTGGTTAGAATGCTGCCGATGATGTTCACAATGATGGTTGCCAGGATGACGATTGCCCAAAGGCTGAAGACTTTCGTCGAGACCAGTCCGCCCGCCTGCTGCATCTGAAACAGGTTGACCAGACAGTAGACCACGATCAGCAGGTGGCTGACCAAAGAAACCGTGATATTTTTCTCTTGATATGACATATTTTCCTCGTTTTGTATGGTTATGTTTACTTTACGTAACTTTCGATGTATATATAGTAACTCAAAGCGTACAAAATGTCAAGTTTATTTTACATATCTAGACAGAATAAGCCTTGAAGCTCTGAGTTCGTAAAATTCTATTGGGAAACGGGTCCGCTGGTTGTGAATACAACTTTTTGTGACCACTGCGGAATCTGTCGGCAGGTTTGTTTATATGCCGCGATTGATTTCAATTTACCCCTAGTCTTTGCTCCTGAAAAATGCAAAGGTTGTTGGTCGTACTCCGATCATTGCCCACACTAAGACATCTTCACCAGCAAGTTTGGCGGACAAGGTCAATAGTTCCAATCCACCTCATAAATTGCTCCTTGCACCGTCCTCGGCGGCGTGAGCATTTCCAGGTAAGCGGTATGATGCGTTGAATCATATACTTTTTAGGAGTTTTCTCCGCTGGATTAGCGCGACAGTTGCAGCAGCTTCCAGTATTCGATAAAGCTGCACGGCATTCTCAAAGTCAAAATCTTTTAATGCGAATGGGCTAATTGGCGAATAACGCGAATAAGATTATGAAAATTCGTAAAATTCGCTCATTTGTGGAATTCGCGTTCCAAATACGCCACGGAAATTAAGACTCGCCAAGCAACTTTGAGAAAGCCATAAAAACCGCGTTTGGACTTTGCAGAAGCCGCGAATGGGGCATATAATACCGCCTGCAAACCGCTTATTCGGTTGTCACAGCAGTGCAACAAGGTTACACAGTGTCGCATAATTTGCTAAACTAGGGTTGTGATATTTGCTCACAATTTCCATCAAAAAGTTTACTTAATTATGAGACAAGCGATAGATTCCTTTTGGAGAAGCAAGCATGTTAAAACTAAGTTACAGCACCTTTGGCTTAACCAGCATGAGCTTTTTGGATGCCATTGACGTTGTGGATAAGGCGGGTTACCCCGGTATCGAGCTTTCTTTTCACCGTGACCAGTTCAATCCGTTCAATATTACTGACGCAGACATTGCCGACGTCAAACGTAAGCTCCAAACCGCGCGGGTGAAAGCCGGTTGCATTGCCACTGCTTCGCATTTCTTTACGCCATCCAGGCCGCACGAACCGTCTCTGATGAGCCCTGACTTGGCCGGGAGGAAGCGCCGTATCAATCTGGTCAAACGCGGCATTGACGTCGCACGTAAGTTGGATGTTTCGCTCGTCACTTTTGGCAGCGGCTTCATTCGCGATGAACATGTGATGACCCCCTCGGTTAATCCGCGCGAGCTGCTTGTGGATAGCATCCATCAATGTCTGAAGGAACTTCGGAGCGATGAAGACATTACCCTGCTTATCGAACCTGAACCCGGTATGTTTATCGAAACCACTGAGCAGGGCATGAGCCTGGTGGATGAAGTCGATTCCCCGCGTTTTCGCCTGCATCTTGATATGTGTCACATGTATTGTTCCGAGCAGGATTATATTGCCGCACTGGGAAAAGCCGCTTCCCGCACCCGTTACCTACATGTGTCCGATGCGCAACAAGGCTACAACCTGAAAATTGTCAAAATGGCGGAGGATCTGGCCCTCGACCTGAACTTTGCCAATTATTTGATCTACTTTCCCGAATCTGCCGAGTATCTGCTGGTAGACCGTGACCACCCTATGTATTTTTATGATGACCTCATCCCTTCTCAGCAACAAAAACGAATAGGGAAGATTTTAGACAAAGTCAACATCCAAAAAGAGGCAGCATATGTGGATTACAACCGTTTGTATGCCGGCCTGACGCCATTTGACAATGAGATCTTTACCTATCTAATTTCCGTCCCTGGGCTGAGTTTCGATGTATTGGAGAGGGCAAAACCGATCATTGCGTATTTGCGAGGCACGAAAAACGAGGATGGCAAATCGTTCATGGATAAAATGGTGGCCAATACCTTGACTGGCATCGTTCATTTCCATGAAATCCCGGGGGAGGGGACGCTCGATTTTGCCGCCAGCTTCAAGGCGCTGACCGATAACGGCTTTTCCGGGTATGCCTCCGTGGAGTTATATCACCATGTTCAATCATGGCAAAAAGCTCTGGATGATAGTTTCAGGCATTTGTCTCAATTTGTTTGATTCACTTTATTGATAAGGAAAATATAGGTACGAAAGGAGTAATTTAATGGTTAATGTCGAACAACTGGGTTGGGTCCCAGATACCGTTGGTGAACTTGATCATAGACTGCTGAAAGCGCCGCACGTTAAATTGCGCTCGTTTACAAAAGGGCTTACAGGCGATGTGGTCTATGCAGTGGACTTGCGCATCAACCCACCCAATGTAAGTTTCCTGTCTTCGACTGAAATGCATTCATTCGAACACTTCCTGCTGGCAGGATTTCAGAAATACATGCCGCAGAATTTTATTTCGATAGGGCTGATGGGATGTCAAACTGGGTTTTATCTTGTTCTGTTTAATGAAGGTGGTGCTGAAAGAATTTGCGGTGTTTACGAAAGCATATTGAACGATGTGTTGAAGGCCAGCGAAGTACCTTATGCCAACATTCAGCAATGTGGAAATTACAAGAACCACAGCCTGGAACTGGCGCAAAACCTTGCCAGGAGGGTGCTGGATGCGAAATCCAACTGGCGGCAAGTGATATGACAGTTAAACCCCATTCATGGCGCGTGACCCATCAACGCGCAATCGAATATGAGATCGTAAACTCGCCCAACCTGTTTAGCCCGCAAAACACCGATCTATTGTTTCCGAACAACACTGAGAACACCCGCCGCTTTGTGGTGGTGGATGTCAACGTGCAAAAACATCATTCCGCTGAAATACAAAATTATTTTTTGGATCACGGCGTGGATGCAAAAATTGTCACGTTTCCCAGCGGAGAAGAACATAAAACCGTAGAGAGTTATCTATCCATTGCGCGGGAGTTGGATGCCTTTCCCATCCACCGCAGGGATGAGCCAATCATCGCCATTGGCGGCGGCGTCCTGACCGATGTAGTGGGGTTTGTCGCCAGCACTTATCGCCGCAGTGTTCCACACCTTAAAATCCCCACAACATTGATGGGATATATCGATGCTTCCATCGGCATAAAGACCGGTATTAACTTCAATGGCAACAAGAACCGATTGGGGTCATTCGAGCCTCCGAAAAAAGTTTTGCTGGATAAATCATTCCTCAAAACCCTGCCGAAACGTCATATCCTGAACGGTGTATCTGAGATCATCAAATTGGCTGTCATCAAAGATGCCGGGTTGTTTGCCCTGCTTGAACAGCACGGAACTTACAGTGTAAATACCCAGTTCCAGGAGGAGATGGGTAGCTCCATTCTCGACCGTGCCATTACAGGAATGCTGGAGGAATTGCAGCCGAATCTATATGAGGACGAGCTGGCACGCAAAGTGGACTTTGGGCATACCTTTAGTTACGGGCTCGAAACCCAACACGAAGCCCACTTGCTGCATGGCGAAGCGGTGCTGCTTGATATTGTCCTCTCCACGCTGATTGCCCATGAGCGCGGCCTGTTGCCCAATGCGGATGCTGGCAGGATCTTCCATCTCATAGATAACCTTGGCATCACGCTCAACACCGCCGTTCTCGACTCCGGTATGCTTTGGCAGTCTTTGGAGGAACGCACCAATCACCGCAACGGCCTGCAAAGAGTCCCAATGCCGTATGGAATCGGGAAATGTATTTTTGTTAATGACATCAAACTGGATGAAATACAATCTGCACATCACACACTAATCAACAGAATGGTATTGCAAAATGAAGGAATTTAATAATTTCGACGACACAGAAATAAACAAGTTCGACAATGTGGCTCAGATCTGGTGGGACCTTCAAGGTGAAATGGGTACGCTGCATGTCATCAACCCCTTGCGCACGCGCTTCATCACTGAAAAGGTGACCGTGAACTCTCCGAAAGTCCTGGATGTAGGCTGCGGCGGCGGCATTCTCTCAGAAGCACTGGCCAAAACCGGGGCGCGGGTGACCGGCATTGATCTATCCAAAGCCTCCATCGAAGCGGCCAGGCAACATGCCCAGTCGCAAGGGTTGTCGATAGACTATCGCGACATCAGCGCCGAAGAGATCGCCCAAACGCAAGCGGGAAGTTTCGACATTGTCACCTGTATGGAAATGCTCGAACATGTGCCGGAGCCGGAGAAGGTGGTCGCCGCTTGTGCGCAGGCCCTCAAACCGGGCGGCCATGCTTTTTTCTCCACCATCAATCGCACCCCAAAAGCGTTCCTGTTTGCCATCATCGGCGGCGAATATATATTGCGCCTATTGCCCAGAGGCACGCACACATACAGTAAATTAATTCGCCCGCATGAATTGAAACATTGGTCGCAAAACCACGGCCTGGAATTTGCGAGACTTGCCAGCCTGATGTACAATCCCTTTACGCGCAAGTTTAAAGTTGCTCCAGATAAAGAAGACGTGAACTACATGGCGCATTTCATCAAGAAATAATCATTCCATCACAGAGACGACTCATTCAATGAAAAGATTCTTTACCCTCTCCAGAACCATGCACGGCATTTTGGACCTGGCAGCACCGGGCTTTTGTGCAATATTATGGCTGGGCGATTTCCCAGACTGGCAAACTATTCTGCTCTCCATCTTTACAGCCTTTGCCGCCTATACCGCAATCTATACCCTCAACGACCTTGTCGGCCTCGCCGTAGACCGGGAAAAATTTGCTGAAGGCGGCATTAACCAGGGGTATTCAGTGGAAGCCTCAGACATGCGCTATCCACTGGCTCAAAATATCCTCAGTTATCGCAGCGGTTTGCTTTGGTTTGCCTTTTGGTTTGCCCTGGCGATATTAGGTTCTTACCTGCTCAACCCTGTTATCGTATTGATTCTGATTGCCGCCGCAATTTTGGAAGTCATTTACTGCCTCTTGCTCAAAGTGACTTACTGGCGAACGCTGGTCAGCGGACTGGTCAAGATGAGCGGCCCCATCGCCGCCGTTTTCGTAGTGGATGCCAACCCGTCACCTTACTTCTTGTTGTTCTTATTTGTTTGGATACTCTTTTGGGAGATCGGTGGACAAAATGTACCAGCCGATTGGAACGACACCGTTGAAGATAAACGCGTTGGGGCAAAAACCATCCCCATTCGATTTGGAACTCAAAAGGCGGGGATGGTTGTTATCGCTGCGCTTGGGCTGACTGTTATTGCCAGCCTGTTTTTGCCGCTCATTTCCCCGCTGACTCTTGGTCTGCCCTATCTGATCGCCACTACGCTGGCGGGATACTTCCTGCTATTGCAACCAGGCTTTCAACTCTATAAACTACAGGAAGGTCGGCTGGCTGCCAGGCTATTTGACAAAGCCAGTTATTATCCTCTGGCTCAACTTGCCATTATCTCGATCTTTGCAGTCTTCCTTTCATAAATTCACTTATAAGGAGTATCAGCCTCGCTGACACTAAATAATCCAAGTTACTACCTTGTCATAAAAAGTACAACGTGTCTCCCTGAGGGAGCGTTTTTCGCGATCGAAGGGTCTCGTTCGTTATGCTAGAGACCCTCACCGCACTGCATCCGCAACGCGGTGCATGTGTCGCTATCGCTCGGGGTGACACAATTTGGCGCGATGGTAACTTAGGTTAAATATTATGATGTGCAAAGTGGGGATGTTATCGTGTTCTGGATTCATCATGAAAAAGTATGAGAGGAATTGTTGGACGCTGGTTTATCCCCTTAAGGGACCTGACCAGCGTCCAACAACATTTTAAAGTGTGTGACTTCGTGCAAGCGCCGTCATCACCTTGCCAGGCAGTGGATATTTCGCCTGCGGATTGAACCACATGACCACGGGTTCACCATCTTGCAGATGTATGTCACGCAATAGTATTGCACTTAATCGATGGTATTGACGGAAGAATTCGGTGCGGTCGCGAAACCCATATCGTTGCACTATAGTTGAGTCATTACTTTCCGCACGCTGCTGGATGCGGAGCATTATGGCGTTGATGTCTTGGTGACTCAGGTGCGGAGTTTCAACACCTACAAGCAGAAGATTACCGCGTTGCGGAAGTAATTGCCCCAACTTATCGCACAGCATATCAGTGAAACGATCACCTAACAATGGGACTCCCCTCAGCCGCGTGACCTCGACCATAAACACAAGGCTGGTGGTAAAGGTGACCGCGAAATCAGGACTGCGCCCAAGTTGAGGATGCTGAGGTTCATACGCCACGCTCAGGGATTTCTCTCGCAGCAGCAGGTAGGCTGTCTCCAGTTCAAGTTGAAGATCGCGCAGCACTTCTGTTTCCTGCGCCGTACGGAGTTTCTTGCGAATTTTGGTGTGATGGGTATTGACGAAGGCAGTGAACCGACGTGAGGAGGCTAACCACGTTGCCATGGGTTCAGCAAGCAGGTGGGACCGTCCATCGAAGAGGGTTGTGAGTAATTCATCAATTAACATCGTTGTGCCGTTAGTTGCCGAGTTTATCATGAAGAGGTATGCTGGTAATAAGGCTGCGTAAGCCAATGCCACTGCTTATAAAATCATGCAAATGGGATTATGTTTTGGAAGCGGACGGGGAAAAGGGTGAGGCGGAGAAATATTAAGGAGTTGAGGTTTTGACGTGCTGTATAATTGAATTGAAATACTCATAAAGGAAATTGCTGTGAAAATACCACATCCTCTACCCTATCAAGGAAGCAAGCGAAATCTTGCGAAATATATTCTGCCATTTTTGCCGCAGGATGTTGATGTTTTGTTTGAGCCTTTTGCAGGCTCAGCAGCAATTTCAATTGCAACTGCTTTTCACAAGAAGGCATCTCATTTTCATATCAATGATGTAAATAAACCGTTGATTGCCCTATGGGATGAAATCATTAACCACCCGAAGAAAATTTCTGAGCAATACAAACATCTCTGGTTGAAACAGCAGGGGAATGAAAGAAAATATTACGATTTTGTGCGCGATGAATTCAATAAAACGAAACGCCCTGATTACTTGCTCTATTTATTGGCGCGTTGTGTGAAAGCATCTGTGCGATATAACGCGAATGGTGATTTCAACCAAAGCCCTGATAATCGCCGTTTGGGGCGCGATCCGCAAAAAATGACGGATGATATTTTGTTTGTTTCAAAACTTTTATCTGGAAAAACAACTGTAACCAATCAGGATTACAAAGAAATACTTGCGCTTGCCAAACCAACCGATCTTGTTTACATGGATCCGCCGTATCAGGGTGTGTGCGCTACTGGTGACCCACGTTATTTCAGCGGAATTGATTTCGATGAATTCATGCGGGAATTGAAAAAACTTAATAAACGAAACGTGCCTTTTATTCTCAGTTATGATGGGCGGACAGGCAAAAAATCCTATGGCCAAAGCTTGCCAGAAGAACTTGATATGTATCGTCTTGAAATAGATGCGGGACGTTCTACGCAAGCAACTTTGCTTGGCAGGGATGATGTCACTATTGAGTCCGTTTACCTATCCAAAAACCTGGTTGAACAACTGGGAATTGAACCAATCCATATTCTCGAAAAGAAGAGAACTCGCCAGCCCGCTCTTTTTGAATTCTAAATTCGCAGGGATACTTAATGGCCAAAACATCAAAGCAGCATAAAGAAATAAAGCAACTGCTTAAGAAAATCACGAATAAACGCGCTCGTATTGTTATTGAGCATATCCTTGCGCACGGATTTGTAACCACAGAAGAACTGGAAAAGAAATATGGTTATAACCATCCGCCGAGAGCTGCGCGAGATGTACGCGAATTTGGAATTCCATTAGAAACCTTTCGCGTCAAACATACAGATGGACGTTCAATTGCGGCTTATCGCTTTGGTGATGTGACTCAAGTCCGCATGGGCAGATTACAAGGCAGACAAACTTTCCCAAAACAATTCAAAGACGTTCTTTATGAAAAACAAAACGGCAAATGCGCAATTTGCGCTGGAATATTTGAGTCGCGCTACTTGCAAATTGATCATTGTGTGCCCTATGAAGTTATTGGCGAGATAGAAGGTATATTAAACCCCGAAAATTTCATGCTGTTATGTGGTTCATGCAATCGAGCGAAGTCATGGTCTTGTGAACACTGCCAAAATGAATTGGTTGAGAAATTGCCAAGTGTCTGTTTGAAATGCTATTGGGCAAATCCTGAAAATTATGTTCATATTGCCCTGCGTGAAATTCGAAGGGCAGATATTGTTTGGGAAGAAGATGAAATTCAGGTTTACGAAGAGCTGAAACAACAGGCAGAAGAAAATTCATCGCCTCTTCCAGAATTTGTGAAGAAGGCAGTGAAAAAGTTTATTGACGAGTAAGTATCACATTTTCGCGATGGCTTGATTAATAATTAGCCATGTCCGCGTGAGGTGGATAGTCAATGGCGGAATCGACAGAATATGAGAGCATAGTGAAGGGTATAATCACTTCAACGAAAGGTGGCCTAAAATGACTTTTACCGTCGAATATGAACAGGAAGAAGACGGCCGCTGGCTGGCAGAAGTGAAGGAATTGCCAGGTGCAATGGCCTATGGAAAAGACCCAGATGATGCGATGGCTCATGCGCAGGCATTAGCATTACGTGTAGTTGCGGATCGCCTTGAAAACGGAGAGAGCTATAAAGTCGAATTTGTAACGATTATTGTATAGTTGAAATTGTAAATTGAAAAACATCCGAAGCAATTAGCTTTGGATGTTTCGTTTAAGGGATGGTCACCGCACGGGGATAAACCCCCGTGCTAGTCATACAAAGCCCGCTAAAGCGGACTAATCGGCTTTAGCCGATTTTGTAGGTATAGCCCAGACGTTTATGTCAGGGCGATGATTGGGCGCGCATAAAGCTTGTTGTGCGAGGGGCTGATTAGCGGATAAGACTGTCCTGGTTCGAATCTCATGCGCTTTATTTCTCAAGCAAAACTATTTCACGCAACGTGTATCGCCCCAGCCGCCACGGGGTCAAACCCAGCAGGCCATTGTGTGCGTGAATTATATGCAGCGCCAGTCAAGACTGTTCCATTTAGGTTGGCTTCGGTCAGGTTGGCATAGATCAGGTTTGCGTTGTTGAGGTTCGCGCCGCTCAAGTCTGCGCCGCTCAGGATGGCATCACTCAAGTTGGCTTCCAACAGGATAGCGCCGTGAAAATTTGCCCTGCTCAGGTTGGCTCCCTCTAAATTAGCCTTGCTCAAATCCGCATAGCGCAGCCTCGCGTCGTCCAGGTAAGCAGCACTGAGATTAGCGCCGCTCAAGTCTGCCTTGCTCAGATCTATTCCGTTGAGATCGGCTTTGCTCAAATCCAGGCCTGCCAGTTGCAGCGGTTTCGGTTGATTAAGTAGTTCCCTGAGTTCATCTTTTGTGTATTGCATTTTTACCATCCTTTTAAAATCTACAACTTTTCCAACTCTTCCCACCTGTGATACGCCCGCGCTAATTCCTCCTGCATCTCTTTTAATTGATTTACCACTCGCGCGATCTCGGCGCTGTCTTGTTGATAAAATGCCGGGGTCGCCATCTCTGCCGTCAACGCGTGCACGTCGGCTTCCAGTTTTTCGATCCGTCCTGGTAATTCGGATAATTCCCGCTTCTGCGATTCGAATGCGCGCTGTTCTTTATAGCTAAGTTTTTTATCTGATGAAGAGCGCGCTTCACTTTCTTGACCGATAACTGGTTTGCGCGACTTAGACTCTGGCTTCGCTGATTCATTCTGACGTGCCCAATCATCGTATCCGCCAACTGTCTCGGTGACTTTCCCACTTCCATCCAACGCGAGTGTGCTGGTGACGATGTTATTCAAAAAAGCGCGGTCATGGCTGACCAATAAAAGTGTACCGTCATATTCGAGCAATAAGTCTTCGAGAATTTCCAAAGTCTCAACATCCAGGTCGTTGGTGGGTTCATCCATCACGAGCAGATTTGCAGGCTGGGCAAACAGACGCGCCAATAACAAACGATTCCGTTCGCCACCGGATAGGGCACTGATTGGCGCATTGACTCGGTCTTTGGAAAAAAGGAAATCCTCAAGATAAACATTCAGGTTGCGTGACCTGCCATTGATGGTGACGTTGTCACTGCCCTGCCCGACGTTATCCAATACCGATTTACTCTCATCCAACTGTGCGCGCAATTGATCGAAATAGGCGATCTCAAGATTTGTGCCGTATTCTACCGTTCCGCTTTGAGGAGTCAGCTCACCCAGCAGCAAACGCAGCAAAGTCGTTTTGCCAGAACCGTTTGGGCCAATGATTCCGATCTTGTCACCTCGTTGAATGGTGCAGGTGAAATCGCTGACGATGGTTTGATCTCCGATTGAATAATTCACATTCTCGGCTTCGATCACCAATTTGCCCGAGCGTTTCTCTGCCTGAATCTGCATACGGACTTTGCCCGGACGCTCGCGCCTTTCAAGCCGTTGTTCGCGCAGGCGTTTGAGCGCACGTACTCGACCTTCATTACGTGTGCGCCGCGCTTCAATTCCTTTGCGGATCCAAACTTCCTCCTGCGCCAGTTTTTTATCGAAGAGCACGTTTTGCTCCGCTTCGGCTGTGAGCATGGCTTCTTTGCGTTCAAGGAAAGTTGTGTAACTGCAATTCCAATCGAAGAGGCGTCCCCGATCTAATTCAACAATACGTGTGGTCAGCTTTTGCAGAAAGACGCGGTCATGTGTGACGAATAACAAGGTGCCGCCCCAGCGTTTGAGGAATCCCTCAAGCCAATCTATAGAGGCAATATCAAGGTGGTTGGTTGGCTCGTCGAGCAGCAAAAGTTCAGGGTCACGTACCAGGCCTCGGGCGAGCATGACGCGGCGCTTCATCCCCGCAGAAAGAGTCTCGAAGCGCGCATCCGCATCCAATTGCATACGCGAGATGACCTGCTCCACCTGAAGCTGCCCTTTCCAATGATGTTCATCCGCTTTTGGCAGAGGCGAGTCGAGTCCGCTTGCTACGATGTCAAAAACTTTTCCAGTAACATCCGCGGGAACTTCCTGCGGCAAATATGCCACCCGCAAATTCTGCTGACGGGATACCGTTCCGCTCTGCGGCAAAATATCGCCGTTGACCAGTTTGAGCAAAGTGGATTTGCCCATGCCGTTACGCCCCAGCAGACCGACCCACTCGCCCTGCTCGATCTGCAGGTTGATGCCGTCAAACAATCGCGGCCCGCCAAAACCCAGGCTCACATCCTGTAAACTGACCAATGCCATAAAAGATTCTTTTCCTCTGAAGGTGGAAAATATACTACGAAAACATGTTTGTCCCCAAACTTAATTGGGACGCTGATACACGCTGATTTCACCGATTCAAAAGAAAACAATCAGCGTTTTCTGCGTATATCAGCGTCCATTCTGTTCTTATACAGCTACCTAAAAGCTTAATTCCTTGATGAACTTCTCTTTATTGGCCAATCTGGCCGTCTTGCCGCTGGAGGTTTTGATGATCCACTTATCATCCACCACCTTCACATGGCGCAGTGCAATGGCCGAGCTTTTGGTCACATGCAAACGGATGGCATTGGCAATCGCATCCTGTTCACTGGGATCTTTGCTATCAGCCTCGGCGATGATGACGACTTCCTCCGTGCCCGCCTCTTCATCATATAAACCGAATGCGACGGTGCGCCCCGGATGCACGCCCGGTACTTCACTTGCCAACGATTCCAAATCCTGCGGATAAATATTTTTGCCGCCGACGATGATCATATCCTTTTTGCGCCCCGAAACATATAACTCTCCATTCGCAACATAGCCATAATCACCCGTTAGATACCAGCCATTTTTGATAGCGGCTGTGGTCGTATCGGCGCGGTTGTAATATTCGGTCAACATGCAATCGCTTTGCACGGCGATCTCACCGACCCTGCGCTCAGGCAGGTCGTTGAAGGATTCATCTACGATGCGGATTTTCGTGTTGGCGAGGGCATGCCCGGAGGACATCATCTTCATCGCCGGGCGACCATCCATCGGCGGAGTCGCGAGGCGTTGAGTCATGAAGGCTTCACGGTCGATCTCATCCACAACTGGTGACTGATCCAATGGGCTTTGTGCCACACCGAAAACATTTTCCGCCATCGCGTAGCAGGTCTGCAATGCCTGTGGGTGAAGTCCGTAAGCTGAAAATTTTTCCAAAAATAGATTATGGCTTTCCACGTGCACGGGCTCGGAACAATTGATGATCGCGCGCCACGAGGAAAGATCCACGCCCTCGAGATTGCGCTCACGAATTTTGTTTGCGCAAAAGTTGAATGCGAAATTTGGCAGCCATGTGAGCGTGCCTTTGTACTGCGAAACGGATTGCATCAAGCGGTAAGGCGCGCGCACCCAATCGAAGGGTGATAGTTCGACCAAAGTGATGCGCATGAGCACGGGCATGAGGAAGCAGGCGATCAACCCCATGTCGTGGTAAAGCGGAAGCCACGAAACGATGACATCCTTTTCAGGATTTAGTTGAATAGCTTTGCTGTAGGTTTCAAGTTGATTGAGCACCGCGCGATGCGAAAGCGCCACTCCCTTTTGCAGCCCTGTTGTGCCCGATGAATGCTGCAAAAGGACAATGTCTTCGGGCGAGGCTTTCATTCCATGCAATGAATTGAAATCGGGAATCGATTCAGCTTCAATGCTGCTGGTTAGAATCACTTTTCGGACCGAGTCACCGGGCACGAGCGCGGCGCGTGCTTCGTCTTCAAATTCAGGAGATGTAATGATGGCCGTTGGTTTTGTGATCGCAATGAGGGCTGCCAGATCGGCGCGATATTTTTCGGGTGAAAGCTTTTCGGTGAGAAAAGGCATGATCGCGGGAATCGCGCCATGCAAGACCGCGCCCCAAAAAGAATAAGCCAAGTCTTCGCCGTGTTGGAGGATCAGCAAAACGACCTCGCCCGATCTTATTTCTTCGCGGGCGAGAGTTCGTCCATAGCGGTCCGCGCCAAGGATCAGTTGACGATAGGTGAGGGGGTTATCCGCCTGACCAGCATTCTGAAGGATGATGCTGGTTTTTTCAGGGACTTCCAAATAGGAGCGTTGTAGCAGGTTGGAAAAAGTTGTCATTTGGTTTTATCCGCAGATTTGGCAGATTTTTTTCTGAATAATCTGCCAAATCTGCGACATCTGCGGATTAATTATTGTTGGCGGGAGGAGATCAACGCTGCAAGCTGGGTCAGGTTGTCGAAAGTCTGTGCATTCAATTCCGTATCTTCCACACGGACGTTGAAAGTATCTTCGACGAATAATGCCAGGTCCATCAGGCTGAATGAATCGATCAGTCCGCTGGAAATGAGGGCCTCATCAGGCTGAATAGCCTTGTTGGGCTGCTTGAGAATTTTTTCTGCGATAAATTTTGCAAGGGTGGTGATAGTTTCGGTTGTCATTGGTTTTCCTTTTTATATATTCCGTTGGTTGAGTAGGGGCGATGTTTGTCCGCCCCGTATCGAAACCAACAATTATTAGAAATAATTTTGTTTACAAAGATTTCTTCATTCATTGGTGGTTTCGATACGCCCCGCGAAGAGCACGCGCGGCTACTCAACCACCGAGTTGAACAACTACCGATTCAATCCTTCACGCACCGCATCCAAAGCCTGCAATGCAGTGAGATTACGCCAGGGCCAGGCACTGAGCATGTTTTTGGGCTGGTCGAAGAAGTTGCGCGCAAAGGAAAGATGGAAGCCGTCATTCAATTGGGCATCGAAGCCGTAATTGGGCAACGGCTGAACCGCTGCCCAGAAATTCCATAACGGGATATCGTATTCAACAGCTATCTCGGCGATCTCGGCATTGATGCTGTTGTCGCCTTCTTTATTATCCGCCTTGGTGGCAAGGATGGGAACCACGCCCTGTTCAATGGTGTATTCAACGATCTGACGCATATATTCGCCGTAATCGTCGGCGGGACGGTTGTTGAAATTGGTTTCGAGGCTGATCAACGCCACACTCGGATTATACAGTCGGTATTCGCAAGCAACAGGAGTTTCGCCTTTCTCGCATTTCTTTGGATCTGCGCGCAAGGGAGTGAGAATGGCGGCAACATTATATCCATCGCGCATGGCGAGGCTGGTGCGAGAGAAAGAACCCTGATAATAATCAATGGTTTCCTGTAAATAAGCGTAGTCCCCGCCGAGGCTGTATTGTTTGGGATGATCGAAGTCCACAAGATAGAAATCGGTGTTGGTCTGGCAATCACCAACTTTGGAGAATGCATTGGGATCATTCCCCATCTCAAGTCCGCGTTGATAGATGGTGCGAGCAGTATCACTTACTGTTGGAACAATCGGCAGTGTCTTCCATTCATCTGCTGCCAACGTTGCGCGAGGCGTGGCGGTTGGTTGACCTGATGCCTCTGCTGCCCGAGTTGCAATTTCAGTTGCAACAACTGTAACTTCAGTCGACGCGTTTTCAGGCTGTGGTGTTTCCGGTGTGCCTGTGCAAGAAGTTAATATTGTGACGATCAAAAATAGAAAAACGTAACGTACCTTAAGCATCCAAACTCCTGTCTTGGAATGTGTCATGCTGAGCGTAGCGAAGCATCTCGAGGATTATCTAAGAAACCCTTCGCTACCGCTCAGGGTGACACAAATTGATTATTTACAACTCTCAATAATATACGGCGCAAGCTCCTCTGCCAACAATCTTTCTCCAGCAGGCGTGAGATGGATTGCGCTGTTGGTAAACTCGCTCGCAGGGATGACGTCCCATAGATCAATGTAATCCCAGTTATTCTGCTCGCTGATCGTAAACATCATTTCACGATACTGGTCATACGCCCAGCGCGGATAGAAAAAATTATAGCGGATATCGCTGTTGGTTCCCGAACTTATTAACATGGGCTCATTTACCAGGATCATCGGGGTTTCAGCCGTCACGCGGTATCCCGCTTCCAACGCATTCACCGCCAGTTGATTTTCATCCAAAATGGGCGGTTGGAAATCATGAAAACTTTGGTCGGCTTCAAGGTCCGTTTGTGCGTGCTCATAATTTTCGGGATAAATCTGGTCAATGCCCGTCGCGGCCCACATCACGCCATAAATTTGCAAGCGGATTAAATCCGCCAGCGCGCGTTGATTGCCGATGATCGTATCTTCCCAAAAAGTTTTCTGTGTGGCGGAATCATTCGCCTCGATCTTAAGCTGATAACTGCCTGCCAAACTATGAAGCGTTTCCTCGTTATTGGCGGCCAGCGGCGAAGCAGCCTGCTTCTCGATGGGAAAAGCCTCCAATGTTGTCATCCAGATCACAAGGTCAGGGTTATATTCCATTCCACGCGAGAGGAGCATGACATCCTTCGTCAATGAAATGGTTGGATACCCCAAATTATACGCACGGACATTCTTCCCACAGGCCAAAAAATTAACCACATTCAATTGACCAACAATCGTTTCCTCTGGCTTGAGCAAGGTTCCCCAAACAGACGAATCCCCGATCACGATCACGCGATATTCATCCCGAGCTTTTTCTTTGCCAGCAATTAAGTGAGATGCAAACATGGCATCCAGATCAAACAGGCTCAGGTTGTATGCTTGCGCGGGATTCTCTCCAAAAGGCAAACGTTCTCTTCCTGGAAAGACAGAATTGTATAAGGAAAATCGTCCCAGCCTCGGCTGCCACGCAGCGAACACGATGTTGAAGATGATAAATAGTAGCAATCCTTTGAGGAGGATATTGAGAGGTTTGGTTTTCTGGTTCATATATCTAGTACTGCGAAATTTATCTCGCAAGCAAAAAGGCGCGACATAAATGTCGCAGTACTTAAGGATGACATCAAATAACTCCAAACAATTTCAAAATGACCAGCCATGACGTGACAGGCGAAGACAAAGCAAAGAAAATCCAACCGACTGCAACAAAATGAAAAGTGAACAAAACACCGCTGACATTTAGCACAGCCTGACGAGTTGGCGTAATTGCCCATGCCGCAGTTCGGGCTTTGGTGAAATCATTCCAGCGGTTGTGGATGAACAAACCAAGCCCATGCCAGAGACCCCAGATGGTGAAGTTCCAGGTAACGCCGTGCCAGAAGCCGATCAACAACATAGTGGCGACTTGCGTCAGCAGGATCATCATCGTCATGGGGATTGGTTTTGACCATGATCTGAGCCAGCGTGTGACGGGATTAAAGAAATAAGCGCGGAACCACTGCGTGAGCGTCATATGCCAGTTGTTCCAGAACTGAGTTAAGTTGGGTTTTAGATACGGGGAGGCGAAGTTCTCAGGCAGATTAATTCCGAGAAAGCGGGCAATGCCAAGTGCTATATCTGTGTAGCCGCTGAAGTCGAAATAGATTTGAAAAGTATAGGCGTAGAGCAGAATCCACATCCAGCCCGTGGACTTAACTTGCAGTGCGTTGGTGTCGCTCAAAGCGATCAAAGCTAACGCATCTGCAACGACAAATTTCTTGAACAGGCCAAGTACGAAGCGTTGACCTGCGATCAGCAGGTAGTCATTGCTGAGACCATTGAAAGGTTGGCGCAGGTCTTTGATAAATCTTTCCACGCGGTCAATGGGCCCTGATGTGAATGCGGGGAAGAAAATGACATAGGTGATGTATTCGCCGAGTTCAACGGATGGAAGACGTCCCATCTGGCGGTCGCGGATGGTATGCATGAGGCGAAAGGCCACGTAGGAAAAACCAAGCCAGCGGAAATCCGAAGCGTTGACTTCTGTCAGCGATTGACCGACCAGTGCGCGGAGTCCGTAACTAACCCAGTATGTTAGGGCGGGGATTTTGATCGCAAGAAAAAGTCCGATGAGGGCAAACAACCCAAAGGTTAAGAGTGAAGCATTGAACTTTGTCAGGCGAGTGAGGGCGAAGAAGATCAACCCTGCGATGAAAAGGATCGCAATGGTGATTTCGATTTGCGGCGGGCGGGATGCGGTGAGAATGGAGTCTAGTGACGTGAAGCGGGTTAAGTTTAATAATAGAATGATGCCTACGACAACTGCAATGACGATCCAATTTTTTCTGTTGAGCCGTGACTCTTCATTGGCTGTGATGTACCAACTGAAAATTGTAATGACAAGTGTTGCGACTGGAATCCAAAAATCAAAGCCGCGGATGGGCAGTGCGGGCTGCAACCAGAAAATGACGATGACACTTGCAATCAGCAGAAACCACGATCTGCCGCGTTTACGCATTACCGTCCCCCAAAAGAGTGCGGCGGCGGCAAGGATCAGGATTTGAATAACCGTCATCCTAAAAACCCTGATAGATCCATGTTGGGCTACTATCTGCGGTGAAGATGACCAGCGCGATCAGGATCAGGCAGAATAAGAAGGCGAGAATATTTTCACGTGAGAAGAGTCTTTTTAAGTAGGACATATTGAGGCAATCCGCAGATTTAGCAGATTGCGCAGATAAAAAAACCAAATCTGCTAAATCTGTGTAATCTGTGGATGGGTTTGAACTTTTATCGGACGCCGCAGACCAGCCAGTTGCCGCCCTGATTGACGACTTCATACGTACGGGTGGAGAGATCCAGTTCCTGAGGTTCACCGTTATAGCTCATTTGTAACGTGCCCTGGCAATCTACGAGAGTCTTATCGCCATCGGTTCCAGATTGCTGGCAGGACATTCCACTCACAGTCACCTCAACCAATTGAAAGGAGTCGAGTTCGATGCGGGCATTCTCCTCCCAATCCGCGCAGGAGAGGGGGATTAGGGACGCTTCATCCTTATTAGCAAGGGCGATGATGTAACTTTCCACCGCATCCGCCGCGCCGTTTGAATTGTCCGCACCGCAAGCAGAAAGGATTAAGCTCAAGCCAAGCATGGCTGCCATAATTATGTTTCGCACAAAAACCTCCGTTTATTGGGTAAAAACAATGGCGGATTATAGCATGGAGATATTCAAGTAAAATATCTTTTCACCGAAGATGGGTATATTGTGCAAATCGATTCCTTCAGGAGTTCACCTTGAATAACTATTTTGCCCTCATCATTACCTTTGCTCTCGCCACATTGTTTTTGCGCTCGATGGATTTCATCGCCCATCGCGGCTGGATGGACAGCAAGCTGAGCCGCAAAGTCATTCATATTGGCACGGGTCCGCTGTTTGTGATGTGTTGGCTGCTCTTTCGTGATACGCCTGATGCACGCTGGCTGGCGGCGCTGGTTCCGTTTGCCATTACGGTTCAATTTGCCCTGATTGGATTGGGTGTTATCAAAGACAAAGCCTCAGTAGATGCCATGTCCCGCACGGGTGACCCGAAGGAGATTTTGCGTGGTCCGCTTTATTATGGGATCATGTTTGTGGCGCTAACTTTGGTCTATTGGAAGGATTCTCCGATTGGCATTATTGCCTTGATGATGATGTGCGGCGGCGACGGCATCGCGGATATTGTCGGGCGGCGCTTTGTTTCCCCGAAATTGCCGTGGAGCAGGGAAAAGTCAGTTGCGGGGACGCTCGGCGTCTTTCTTGGGGGATGGCTGATGTCTGCGGCCATCATTTATATTTTCGTGGCTGTTGGTGTGTTCGCAGGGGCATTCACAAATTATCTTCTGCCAATTACTGGAATCGCTTTTGCAGGAGCGGTGGTTGAGTCACTGTATTATAAGGATATTGATAATATCAGCATGACGCTGGCTTCGGCTTTGGTTGGTCATTGGTTCTTTTAGCAAACAGGCGATGCAGAAGCACCGCCTGTTTGCTATTTCTGAGTAAATATTTCTTTTAGCCCATCTGCGACAAGTTCTGTGAAGAGGATTTTGCCCTGCTCGTTTAAGTGGATCGAGTCTCGGAAGAGATCATGTGTGAGACGGGGATCAGTTCCAAAGTCCAGCAGAGATGCGTTTTGATCCTTGATGTAACTATTCAATGCGCCAAGATAACTTTCAAGCTCTGGTGAATTTTCAATCCCCGATTCCACTTTGATACGGACAAAGACAAGTTTGATGTTGTTTTCATTTGCAATGCGGATCATTTCAGGCAGGAAGGAACGACCCACCTGCGAATCAAAATCCAGTTGATCAGGAGTATACAGAAGGGATTCCGCCGCGCCAACTGCATCAACGAGGGCTCTAGGTTCGAGGTCTGCACCTGAAAAGATTTCACCGAGCGCATAATCGGTGCAGGTTTCGTCACAGCCAAAGAGAGGCGGGGCGAGATAACGGATGCTGGCATCAATTCCGTTGCGGAGGTCCGTGCGCGACACATACAGAGGAAAATATTTCTCTGCCACGATCTCCAGCGGATTCATCAAGTTGACGAATGAATTTTGAATCAAAAGGGGCTCATTGCGGGCGGCGTATTCATCCACTAGTTCAAAATAACTGCCATGTACCCGGTAGCCAGGGGCAGTGAGAATGGTATCTCGAAAAACCACAAGAACATATTCAGGTGTGTAGGATGACTCTGCGATGTTATTTTTGATGATCAGATACCACAATGCTGAAGCGGAGCCAGGGATGCCGATGCTGTAAACGGACTTGCCCGTTTGTTCGGCGAGCGCGTCTGCATCTATGCCGAGGACGAGGGTGGAGTCACCGAGCATTACGATCTGCGGATGGTTCTCTTCAATATAGTCCAAATGATTATGGCGGACTTGTTTATCCAGCGTGGGACCGGGGTCACGAGGAAAATCCAATTCGTGGGTGGAAGGCAGAATGATCGAGGTGGCGATCAGGATGAGGGCGAGGATCAGGCTGAATTTAAGAAAGAGGCGCATGTTCATCCTAGAATTGGAAATAGATAAAGTCGGAACTGGCCGAGTTGATGTAGACGATCACAAGAGTCATCGCAATTGCATAGTATGCAGCATGTGCCCAGCCTTCGGGGGTGTAACGATCAATTAAATTTTTGATCAAGAGCGGAAGCGAATAAGCCAATGCCATTGTCAATGTGATCAGGCTGAGGAGGAATTCATTGCGGGTTGGCAGGAGCGATGAATTAAGAAAGATGTCGATGAGCCATTCCATTGAAGGAGCACGGAAGATCGCCCAGCCGAAGACGATGAGCGAAAACATGAGAAGCCACGCAAAAAATGATTTTAGTTTTGAGTTTGGTTTCCAATCACCGCGAATGCCAGCCAGTTGGTAGATTGTAATGAGGACGCCATAATACAAACCCCAGATCACAAAGTTGAGGCCTGCTCCATGCCACAACCCGCTGACGAACATGGTGACCAGGGGAGGAATTGACATTGCCAATTTTTCATTGAGTTTATAACGAAGCAAAGCGCGGCGTACGGGAAAGAAGATGTAATCTCTCAACCAGGTTGAAAGGGTGATATGCCAGCGATTCCAAAAATCAGTTGGGGTGAGCGATAGATAAGGCCGGCGAAAGTTTTCAGAGGTATCGAAGCCGAGTAAATACGAGACCCCGCGTGAAAGATCGGTGTAGGCGGAAAAGTCCGCCAGGATCTGCAGGGTGTATCCGAGCGAGGCGCTTAATAATAAAAAGCCCGAGGGTTCTGCAAAACCAAATCCGCGATTGACAATGACTTGGATGCTATTGGCTATGACCAATTTTTTGAAGAGACCTGTTACCAGCAAAGGCCAGGCTTTGTTGAAAAGATCCGCACTCCAGGTGCGGGGCGATTCTATCTGCGGCAATAATTTTTGCGGACGTTCTATCGGTCCCGCGATGATCTGAGGAAAAAATGAAACATAGAGCGCGAAGTCAATGAAGGTGTGGGTGGGTTTCAACATGTCGCGCGAGACATCGATCATATAGCCCAATTTTTTGAGGGTGAAAAATGAGAGCCCCGCAGGTAATAAGATTGTGACCAGAAGAGGGTCGGCGTTGAGGCCGATGTTGTTCAAAAGAATAATAACGTCGTCACTGAAAAAGCCGTAATACTTGAAAAATGCCAGCACACCCAAGTTTAGGGCAATGCTCAACCCCATGAAAAGATGCTTGCGGTTGGGGTAAACACCCATACCGCGCGCGAGGAAAAAATCCGCGAGTGTAGAGGGGCCCAGCATAATTGCGTACCAAACCTGCACCCAGCCATAAAAATAATAACTGGCTGCCAGCAATATTAAATTCTGCCAGCGGCGCTCGCGGACTGTCCAATACAAAATAAAGACGATCAGGAAGAAAAGCAGGAAATCGTAACTTGTGAATGCCATGAAAAGGTTTTTCTCGCAGAAATGAAATTGGGTAGCGTTATTCTTTCGTTATGCTCCACTATTTCCCAATAATGGGTCGGAACTCGTCCGCAAGGATCTTTGTGAATTCCTGCTTTCCATATTGGTTCATGTGAAGCGAGTCAATTTGGAACTCATTCGTGATGCGCGGATCGTGGGAAAAATCCACGAGGAAAACATGATCCTGTTCCAAAAGATATTTGTCAAGTGATGCAACGTAATCGGTTAATGCCAAAGGCTCCGGGCCAAGAATCTTTGTGCGGACAAAAATCAGGTTGAGATTATTATCTTGCGCCAGTTGAATCATGTAGGGGAGGAATGACTGATCAACCTGCCTATCGAAATCCATTTCTTCAGGGGCATACAAGGTCTTTGCCGCGTCCTCCATCATCTGATTCAACGCCATAGGATCCACTTCCAGGCCGAAGAGGGAGCGCACGGAATAGTCTGTGCATTCTCGATTGCATCCCAGCAGTAAAGAGGAGGGCTGATAGCGTAATAGATTATCCAAATCTTCACGGATTTCCAATCGAGCGCTGTACCACGGAATATATTCTTTCGAAAACTTTTCAATTGGATTCATCTGACTGGTAAACGCCAATTCCACGAGCAGCGGTTCGTTGTCGGCGGCATACTCATCCAGGAGTGGAAAATATTTGCCTGTTGTTCGATACTGCGGTACGGTCAACATGGTGTTTCGAAAAAATACAACGATATATTTTGGGCGGTATGCAGCTTCCAAAACGATATTCTTCATGACCAAATACCAGGAAGCGGTACCGGTACCCGGACCCGTAATTGCATAGGCGCGTACCCCCAACTGGCTTGAGAGTAAAGACGGGTCAACACCTGCTTTAGGCACTGAGTCTCCTATGAGCACAAGATCGGCACGATTGTTTTCGATTCCTTTAATATGTTCCTTTTTTATCTTTGGCTCGAATTCGGGAGCAAGGGGCGCAGGGTAAGGAATATTGTAATGAAATGGAAGGTAGAAGCCGCCTGCCAGTAAAAATCCACACAGGAATAGTAAATAGCGGGTGAAAATAATCTTTGAATTCATCAGAATTGAAAGTAAATAAAGTCAGGAGAGGATGAGTTCATGTATATCAGGGTCATCAAAGTTGCGGCTGTGTAGTAAAGAGCATGAATGTTTTCTCGGCTGGGCCAGATGTGTTCAAGAACATACTTTACAAGGAGAAGGGATGCGTAAAAGGCTATCATCATGAACAGCACCAACAAAGTCGTCAATTCTTGCGGATTGCGATAGAACGGGCTGTAAATAAGCGCGTTCCAAAGCCAGGGAATGGATTGAGCGCGGAAAATGATCCAGCCAAAGACGATCAATAAGAACATGACCAGCCAGGCAAGAAAACGCCGAATTCCATGCGTCGGTTGCCAGTTGCCTCGTATACCGAGCCACTGATAGATTACGATTAACACTCCATAATACAGTCCCCACGTGATAAAAGTCAAACCGGTTCCATGCCACAATCCGCTGATAAACATGGTAAACAGTGGCGGGATAATCTGCGGCAGCATCTCAGGAAAGCTTTTCGCCCTCAACAGGATGCGCCGCAGTGGAAAGAAAATATAATCCCGCAGCCAGGATGAAAATGAAATATGCCAGCGATTCCAGAACTCGCCTGGGGTAAGTGCAAGATATGGTTTATTGAAATTTTCAGTAGTCTGCAATCCTAGCAGAAAGGCGCATCCGCGGGAAAGATCGGTGTAGGAAGAGAAGTCAGCCAGAATTTGAAGTGTAAATCCAAGCCCGCCTACGATCAGGAAAATTTTTGAAGGTTCCTTCATCAGGAAAACCTGATCCACAAAGACTTTCACAGTATTGGCAATGACAATCTTCTTGAATAAACCTAAAAGTATCAATTGCCATGCGTCATAAAAATGAGAAGGCTTCCAGGCGCGGGGCACCTCCAATTGCGTGAGGAGTTTTTGTGGGCGGTCAATTGGACCGGAGAAGACCTGCGGAAAAAAGGAAACATACGCTGCAAAGGCTACGAAATCACGTGTGGGTTGCAGTGTGCCTCTTCCCACTTCGATTAAATAGCTGATTTTTTTCAGCGTATAAAATGAGACCCCCAGTGGCAGGATGATCACAGAAAGAAATATATCGCTCGAAATCCCGATTTTTCCTGCCCATGCGGCAAGGGCCTCATCGAATGTGAAATAATATTTTACAGAAGCCAGCAGCCCAATATTCAATAGTATACCGAGCCACATCAGAAACACGCCCTTTGACTTCCAGCGTACCATGACCAAGGCAAGGAAATAATCCACCATGATGGAGGCAAGCAAAACCGCCGAATGCCAAGGGACAAGCCACCCGTAAAAAACAAAACTTGATGCAAATAAAATCAAGTTTTGCCAGCGGCGTTCGCGGACCGTCCAATACAATATGAAAACGATCAGGAAGAAAAGCAGGAAATCGTAACTGGTAAATGACATGGATTAATTTTCAGGCTTCTCTTCCACGTTGATCATCACTTTATAGGCTTCGGCAAATTGAATCTCTTTTTCCTTGCCTGCCTCCTGTGCCCACTCGCGCATTTCCTTATCTGGATCCCAATCGCCAAGTTGACTCACGTGCTGTTTCAATGCATTGATCTTGATATCAATCGTCTTACTGATGTCCACCCATGTATCGGGTTTGTCGGCGCCATGAACGTACACCCGTTTGACTTTGTGCGGCTCAAGCCCTTCGGCAAGCAAGTCGGTGAAAATCAACCTTGTCTCTGCAGAGGGGAATACCGCATACAAGGCTGCTTGCGAAGCGGCTCGATGGTCGGGATGATTGATGTAGCCGTTTCCGTAGAACACACCCTGTGGATCACCGATGATGACCACATCAGGTTTGTGCTGGCGGATGATGCGCGTGAGTTTCTTGCGCAAGGCAATGGTTGGCTCCAGCTCACCATCAGGGTGGCGCATGAAAACGGATTCCTTCACACCAATCACGTTGTTTGCGGCGGTTTGTTCACCTTCGCGGAGTTTCGCCAGCTCAGGTTTATACTCTGCGCCCTTTGTTGGGTCATTCGTGCCCGAATCACCACTTGTAATTACTACCGATATAATTTCGCATCCTGCTTTGGCCCATTTGGCAAGCGTACCAGCAACGGTAAATTCCTGATCATCAGGATGCGCGTGGATGCTCATCGCGCGTTTTGGGAGGTATTCTTTTTCGGCGTTCATGAACTGGATTTTACCTGAAACTAACAGACAAATCGTAGTAAAATAGAACGCACATTCTATGTAATATCGCATGACTTAGTAAACCAGAGGTGTATTGTTTACCCACAATTTTCACTCAAGAGTTTACTGATGTATGAGACAAGCGATGCTTCTTTGACCTCCTTAAATTGCGAGAGCCGGGGCGCCGGCCCCGGCTCTCGCTCTTACAA
>NZ_JBXMTI010000150.1:0-8853 GCF_057083605.1 Candidatus Villigracilis sp.
CTGGAGGAACGCCACCAAAAGATAGCGGAGGCGGCGCTTCAGACTCCCGAAAGCCTACTCCCGTTTACCAGCCCGCTCCCCGCTGACATCGCCTTGCACATGATCGAGAATGTGATCGGGACCTACGTCCTGCCCCTCGGCATCGGGCTCAACTTCCGGGTGAACGGACGCGATGTCCTCATCCCGATGGTGATCGAGGAACCCTCGGTCGTGGCCGGCGCTTCGTTCATGGCCAAACTCGCCCGTGCCGGCGGCGGATTCACCGCCACCAGCACGGAACCGCTCATGATCGGGCAATTGCAGGTGCTGGATGTGAGCGATCTCGCCGGGGCCGCCGAAAAAGTAGTGGCGCGTAAAGCCGAATTGTTGGAGCATGTCGATCGGGCCGAATCCAGCCTCAAGTCCAGAGGCGGAGGCGCACGGGATCTTGAAGTCAGAATCATCCCAGAATCGCCCATCGGGCCGTTCCTCGTCGTTCATCTCATCTATGATGTCCGGGATGCGATGGGCGCGAACGCCATTAACACGGCCTGCGAGCGCCTGGCGCCCAGGATCGAAGAGATCACCAGCGGACGGGTCCATTTGAAGATCCTTTCAAACCTCACCGACAAGCGCATGGCCAAGGCGACTTGCACCATTCCCGTCAAAGAGTTGGAAATCGTGGGGCGGGATGGTAGCCCGCCTTACACCGGCGAGGAAGTGCGAGATGGCATCATCGCGGCCTACGCCTTCGCCGCCGCAGACCCGTACCGTGCCGCCACCCACAACAAAGGCATCATGAACGGCATTGACCCGGTAGTGATCGCCACCGGCAACGACTGGCGTGCCATCGAAGCGGGGGCGCATGCCTACGCCGCACGCAATGGACGATATACTTCATTATCCGTCTGGGAAAAAGACGCGGACGGCAATCTGGTTGGGACGCTCGAAATGCCCCTGGCAGTGGGTATCGTCGGCAGCGCGACCAGGGTCCACCCGGCAGCACAGGCCGCGTTGAAGTTGATGGGTGTGAAAACCGCCAGAGAGTTGGCTGAGATCATCGTCTCGGTGGGGCTTGCCCAAAACATGGCGGCGCTCCGGGCCTTGGCTACCGAAGGCATCCAACGCGGACATATGTCGCTACACGCACGTCAGGTCGCCATTGCCGCCGGTGCGAGTGGAGAGCTGATCGAAAAGGTCGCTGCCCAGATGGTGGCTGAGAAGGTGATTCGTTTGGAACGTGCGAAAGAGATTTTGAAGGGCATGCAGGCGTAGGGACACTAGTAAAATTAGCTCATGAAAAATGAACTTTTAGTCAAGCGCTCGCGGGCCCTGGATGCTGTTCGTGGAATTGCCATCATCATGGTATTGATTCATCATTATTCCCCCGATGCTGAAATGTCAGGACGATACGTTCGGCTCACCAATACTTTCTGGAGCGGCGTGGATCTATTCTTTATATTATCTGGCTTCCTGATTGCCACCATACTTTTAGAAAACGTCAAGGCGACCAACTACTACCAGGTCTTCTACATCCGTCGCTCGGCACGAATTCTTCCTCTTTACTGGTTACTGCTAATGGTAGTTGGCATATTGATCTATGTTAAACCAACTTCTTTCGATGCTCAGCTGGATTATCACCTGCCTCTTTGGTCGTACTTGATCTTTATCCAGAACTTTCTTTATGCACACAGAGGTCATTGGAGCGACCCCTGGCTGGATGTCACCTGGTCTTTGGCGTTGGAGGAACAATTCTACATATTCCTGTCAGTTGCTGTAAGATGGTTGCACAGAAATATTCTTATCATCTTATGTATCGTGCTGATCGTTTTAGCTCCCATTTTAGGTCACTTTGCAGCTTCAAGTAGGTATGTCTATCAGCTTCCGCTTTATCGGGCCTCGTCATTGATGATGGGAGTATTGGTCGCAATTTTGTGGCAGGCACAAGCGGTGCGCACATTTATCTTCAAATACAAGTTTTTGTTCTGGCTTGCCACCATACCCGTAATAGTGAACTTTAGATACTTCATCAGTCTAAAGACAGGGGATCCTATTGGTCATTTGTGGTTTGCATTCATTTATACTTTAGTATTGATTTTAGCACTCGCAGCCCCGCCAGAAAGGTCAGGCTTTATCTTTGGGAATAGAATCCTCGAATGGTTTGGACTGCGCTCCTATGGGTTGTATCTTCTTCACAGACCTGTGTTGGTTGTTATCTCAGGCTTATTGACAGCCAAATCCATAACGCTCGACACATTCCAGTTCACCATACTAATCGTGGTCATATTATTGATATTGGTTGAATTGTCTTATCACCTTCTCGAAAAACGGTTCATGGATCTTGGTCATCGGTTCAAATACAATAACCCTGTAGCACCCGTTTGATCTGGCAAAACAGCCATTTCTGAAAAGAATTTCGTGACTATTAATACGTCCCTCCTCTGGCAAATCCGCCACTTCGTCTATCAACACTTCGCGGACACGGCTTACCCCCCAGGCGCAGTTGAAACCGCCTTGCACTTTAACATCTCAACCGCAGAAGCTGGCGAATATTACAAAGAACTCCACAATCGCCACGCGTTCTTCCTCGACCTTGAGAGCCTATCCGTCCGCATGGCAAACCCGTTCTCAGGAATTCCCACGGATTTCAAAGTCCACGCTAATGGCAGGACCTATTACGCCAACTGCGCCTGGGACATGCTCGGCATCCCTGCCGCACTTCACACAGACGCAGTCATTGAAGCCGTTTGCACGGAGAGCAATGAGTCGGTTCAACTTGAAATTCGAGACGGGCAAATCTCCAATTCCCAATTTACCAGTTACCGATCTACAAACGACCAATCTACCGATGCCCAACTACTGATTCACTTCCCCCTCCCCTTCTCCCGCTGGTACGATGACCTGACCTTCACCTGAGCGACGATGCTGCTCTTCCGGTCGGAAGAATGGATTGACAAGTGGTGCAAGCGAAAGGACCTCCCTCGCGGAGAAGTTCTCACTCTCCATCAAGTCTGGGAACTTTCCAAATTGTGGTATCACAACCGCCTATCCCTGGAGTATCATGGACGGAGGATCAAACAGGTTGCAAAGATTTTCAAACAGGCAGGGTTGACTTCCAATTTTTGGTATATTCAAAGGTAAATATGGCTGAAAAACCAACCCTTTCATCAGAAGATATTTCCAAAATTGTGCGCGGCTTCGACCCCATTGACTGGGTGCAAATGGAATTAATCGCCAAGCTGCCGCCGCCAAAGCGAATTATCCCTGCCTTACACGCTCAGGAATTTTCAATGGCAGGGTTACGAGGCACTTTTCGCAAACGCTTTCCCGAATTATCTATGCCCGAAATTAATATGAAGGTATTGGCTTATCTCACCCCTGTGCGGATGGAAACCAAATGACCGCCATCACCTTTTATGTGCAGGTTGTAAAAGCATTGGATGAGATCAGCGCGCCGTATATGATCGTCGGCGCGTTCGGCGGGTATCCATTTGGAATTACACGCGCCACATATGATATTGACATCCTTGTGGATTTACGAGAACAGGATTTTGAAGCACTTTCACAGAAATTTCCATTGCCGCGCTACTATGCCGACCCTGAAATGATGAGAAACTCAGTGCAAATGGGGATCATGTTCAACATTATTGACACAAACGAAGGCATCAAAGCCGATCTTGTCCCTCTAAAACGTGAACCTGATTATGAACTTGCCTTTGATCGCCGCATTCGACGCGAGTTTGTAGACCCGTTTGGGAATCAATTTGAAGCGTGGGTCGCCCAGCCAACAGATATCATCATCGGAAAATTATTCGCATGGAATGAAGGCAGATCGAACAAACATCCCAACGATGTTTACGTGATGGTCACGTTTGATTTAAGTGGTTATGGTGATGTCAAAATAAACTACGACTTAATCAGCAAGGAAGCGGCACGCATTGGACACGAAACTCTCGAAATGTGGAATCAAGTTCTCACAAGAGCAAAAGACGAAGTTGATAAACACACGAAATAACCGGCCACGAGTTCCCTCTCCCTGCGGGAGAGGGCTGGGGTGAGGGCGCAGGCAGGCTTGACATCAAAGTTTTGGTATGCGAGCAAATAAGTGAAATTCAAGAACAAATGGACACTTGGTATCAGCATTGGTGTGGGACTGATTCTATTTATTTGTGTTGTACTACCTTTTATTCGTGAACAATATCTATCTTGGCGATTGGGTAGTGTTGATGCTGTTTCAATTCTAATTAGAGAAGGCGACTTGCCTTTTGGATTCACTTCTGGCACTATTACCGATGTTGACAATTATTACAAACCTACTCAGGCAAAAGAGCAAGAAATATTGGCACCAGATGGAACACAGGTTGGAAGTGTAAATGTCTTTTTATTTGCATCGCGTAGTGATCAATTAAATATGTTCGACATAAATCGACAGGTAGAGTCGCAGGAAGGAATAATCCCTTATGAAGTTTCTGGAATTGGAGATTGCGAAGACTGCATACCCATTTTTAGCATCAGTGGTTGCGATATGAGAGTCGTATTCACGCGATGTACGGCAGTTGCCATTATTAGTATATATGCTGCTTGCAATCAGAAAGAATATGATTTTGACACGCTAGTTGGACATGCAAAAAGACTTGATGAAAGCTTAAAATCAATCGCTTGTTATTAACTATAAAGAAGGTTATTTTTAAATGACAACCCCTCACACACACTCCCCTACCCTCCTAAAACCCAATAAACCCGTTGGCATCATCGGCTACGGCGCGTACGTACCGCGTTATCGTCTGCCCGCCAAGGAAGTCGCGCGCGTCTGGACCGGCGGCAAAGGCGGACTCCCCATCAAGGAGAAAGCCGTCCCTGGGCTGGATGAAGACGTTATCACCATGTCCATTGAAGCGGCGCGCAACGCGATGAAACGCGCCCAGATCGACCCGACCGAGTTGCGGGCGGTCTGGGTCGGGTCTGAGTCCCACCCGTATGCGGTGAAACCCACCTCCACCCTGGTCGCTGAAGCGATCGGCGCCGTCCCGAATACGCAAGCCGCGGATTGGGAATTCGCCTGCAAAGCGGGCACCGAAGCGCTCGTCGCCGCGATGGGCTTGGTTGGCTCGGACATGGGCAAATACGCCATGGCAATCGGCATGGACACCGCGCAGGGCAAGCCCGGCGACGCGCTCGAATACACGGCGGGCGCGGGCGGCGGTGCATACATCGTTGGTCCTGCCGAAGAATCGCTGGCGATCATCAACGCCTCGTATTCGTACGTCACCGACACGCCCGATTTCTGGCGGCGCGAATATCAAAAGTATCCCGAACACGGCATGCGCTTCACTGGCGAGCCGGCCTACTTCAAGCACATCACCGAAGCCGCCACACACCTGATGGAAGCCTCCGGCACAACCGCCAAGGATTACAAGTGGGCAGTCTTCCACCAGCCGAACACGAAGTTCCCGCAGCGCGTCGCCTCGGGACTCGGCTTCTCGATGGAACAGATCGAGCCGGGACTCCTGGTCCCTGTGATCGGGAATACGTACGCGGGTGCGGCGATGATCGGACTCACCGCGACGCTCGACATCGCCCAACCCGGCGATCGGATCCTCGTCGTCTCTTTCGGAAGTGGAGCTGGCTCAGACGCCTTCGACCTCACCGTCACGGACGCCGCTCCGCTCCGCGCAGGACTCGCCACGAAGACGCAAGATTACGTCAAGCGCCGCACTGAAATTGATTACGCCACATATGTAAGATTCCGCGGCAAGTTGGCGATGAAGTAAAATCTCTCAAACGAGTTTATTATGCCCAAATTAACTATCAAAGCCCTTGGCAAAGAAGCCGCATTATTTTCTGCCATTCAATCCCAAACACACGAAAAGGTCTTGTATGGTGTCACAGATGGGAAGGCTGTTGGCACGTATCTCGAGCAGAAATTCAGAGAATATCTGAAAAGTCGTTATGATTTCATGGAGGGAAATTCAGCCAGCGGAATTGATTTTCCTGAACTGCTGGTAGATATGAAAGTGACCAGTATCAGACAACCACAATCTTCTTGTCCCTTTAAATCCGCACACCAAAAGGTTTACGGGTTAGGCTACTCTCTGATTGTGTTCGTCTACGAGAAAATCGACCATAGGAGAAGCAAAACGGCAACGCTAAACATTTTGCACACCATCTTTGTGGAAGCCGAGAGAACAGCAGATTTTCAAACAACACGAGGCATTCGTCAAATTCTTGCAAATGAAGGAAACAGGGACGATGTTTTCGCTTTTATATCGGAGAGGAACCTTCCAATTGATGAAATTGGATTAAATAATCTAGCAGATGAGATTATCAGCAATCCGCCAGTTCAGGGCTTTCTGACAATTTCCAATGCTTTACAGTGGCGATTGCAATACAGCCGTGTGATTGAACGTGCGGGTCTGGAGCAAGGCGTTCTCACGATTTATCGAGCGAGCGAATGAAAGATTTAGCCCAACAGACCAAAATCGAATATGGTGATTTTCAAACGCCGTCGGAACTGGCAAAACTTGTGTGCCAAAAACTGGCGAAACTCGGCGTTTCTCCTGATGTAATCATAGAACCAACGTGCGGACTTGGCGCATTCGTGGAGGCATCAGCTTATCAATTTTTGCAAGCACAGAAGATTATTGGTATTGAGGTTAATCCTTCTTATTTGGAAGAAATTGAAAAGAAAAAATCTTTATTTCCAGCCAAGGAGCGCGTTACCCTCAAACAGGGGGATTTTTTTGATTTTGACTGGAAAGAATTGTTCAAATCGATTAATGGTTCGATTTTAGTGCTTGGGAATTTTCCTTGGGTGACAAATTCACAACAAGGGACTATTGGGGGCTTAAATTTACCTGCGAAGCTTAATTTCCAGAATCATAACGGCTTCGATGCTATGACAGGTAAAAGTAATTTCGATATTTCGGAATGGATGTTAATTCAGACTGGGAATTGGCTACAAAATCGAAAAGGTTATCTTGCTATGTTGTGCAAAACTGCGGTAGCAAGGAAATTCCTGAATCATCTTTACACTAACAATGTGTGCTTGCTCAGTTCAGCCATTTACAGCATTGACGCAAAAAAACATTTTGGCGCATCGGTGGAAGCCTGTTTATTATTTTGTGAATTTGATGGCGTTTCACATAACTATGATTACTATGTTCATGAAAACCTCCAAACCAATAGTCGCCAACGTGTAGGTCACAGAAACGGATTGACAATTCGGGATTTGGATACATTTGAAAAATCAAGTCATCTGTTTGGCAGTAGCGAAATGAAGTGGCGGTCTGGAGTAAAACACGATTGCTCAGAAGTGATGGAATTGAAAGAGCAAGGTGGGATCCTTGTGAATGGATTGGGCGAAGAGGTGGATATTGAGTCCGCGTATGTCTATCCGTTGCTAAAGGGTTCTGATATTGCCAACGATCGAATCAAATCAACAAATCGCTTTGTAATCGTTACCCAAAAAACTGTTGGGGAACCTACAAATACAATTAAGCACCTTGCTCCCAAAACATGGAAATATTTGGAAAAACATGCCGAGCTTCTGGATAATCGTAAAAGTAGAATTTACCAAGACAATCCACGCTTTTCTATTTTTGGTATCGGCTCTTACACTTTCTCGCCATATAAAATTGCGATTTGCGGGCTTTATAAAAGACTGGATTTCAGACTTGTTGGAGAACTGAGCAATAAAGCAGTTGTTTTTGACGATACAGTCTATTTTTTGAGTTTCGATACGGAAGAACAGGCTCGAAAAGTCTTATACACATTATTATCCCAAAATGTGCAGGACTTTTTTTCTTCCATGATATTTTGGGATGAAAAACGTCCTATCAAAACAAGTATCCTGAATCGACTAAATCTTCAAGCACCAAAAATTGTCAAAGCATTGAGACTGTTCGAACGAAAACAACACAAACAGAAGGTACAAAAATAAAGCATGGCATTCTTCGATCTCTCCCTCGACCTCCTCAAGACCTACATCCCGGAACGCGATGAACAACCGGACTTTGACGCCTTCTGGCAAGTCACCCTCGCTGAAGCGCGGACCTTTCCACTCAATGCAACTTTTGAAAAAGTGGATTATGGTCTCGTCGCGCAAGAAACCTACGATGTCACCTTCAACGGTTTCGGCGGCCAGCCCATCAAAGGCTGGTTCATTCTGCCCAAACAACGGCATGAGAAAACCCCTTGTGTTGTCGAATTCATCGGCTACGGCGGCGGACGTCAATTCGGCTTCGATTGGTTGCTTTGGGCAAGCGCGGGCTACGCTCACTTCGTCATGGATACGCGCGGACAGGGCAGCACCTGGTCCGGAGGCGATACACCGGATCTCTACGCCGACGGTGGCAACGCCCATTACCCTGGCAGTATGACCAAGGGCATCCTCGACCCGCAACATTACTTCTACCGCCGCGTCTTCGCGGATGCGGTCCGCGCCATCGAAGCCGCCCGCTCCCATGCAGCCGTGGACGCGACCCAGATCGCCGTCACCGGCGGCTCGCAGGGCGGAGGCATCACCATCGCCGCGGCAGGCCTTGTCCCAGACGTGGTCGCGGCCATCCCCGATGTGCCGTTCCTCTGTCATTACCGCCGCGCCACCGAAATCGTGGATACCTATCCCTACAAAGAGATCGCTGAGTATTGCCATGTCCACCGTGACAAGGTAGACACGGTCTTCAACACGCTTTCGTATTTCGATGGCGTCAACTTCGCGGCGCGTGCCCAAGCCAAAGCCTTATTCTCCGTGGGTCTCATGGATCAGGTCTGCCCACCCTCGACCGTCTACGCGGCCTATAACCATTGGGCTGGCGAAAAGGATATCAAGGTCTATCCGTACAACGGTCACGAAGGCGGGCAGAGTTATCAGAC
>NZ_JBXMTI010000151.1:0-31419 GCF_057083605.1 Candidatus Villigracilis sp.
CACTATGTTGAATTACTTATCGAACATTCCACTAGGGGCAGCGATCAAAGGCTTGAGCGGGGATACAAATGGGGCAAAAATCGATTGTGACGCTATATTAAGAGAAGACCCGAATCATCTAAATGCACTGTATAACCGAATTATCATAGCGAGATTAGACAACGATACCGACTACATCTTAACTTTAACTCCAAAATTGCCTAAGGAGCTTTTTAAGCAAGATGTGCAAATTATCCATTTAGTAGTCAGTGCTTATATTGAAAAGAAAATGTATGAAGACGCACTTAAGTTAGTAGATAATTACGAGGGCACGTATAAGAACTTGGCAGATAATTATGAATGTCTTGTAATCAAAGCTTGGGTGCTTTTTATGATGGGGAAGAATCAACAAGCAATGGATTTGATTGCAAGCCTCGTTGACAAACCCACTAATCCAGTGCTTGCATTAGAGAATGCCGCGCTCTTTGAAAACTTAACAGGATCAATAAATCATGCCATTAATTACCTTCAAGAAGCATTCGAAAAAGCGGCAGAAGGTGAAAGGCAAGATATAGCTCTAAAACTTGCAAGCTTATACATCCAACAAGCTGATTTCCCAAATACTATTGATTGGCTCGACAAGGGAAATATTGACATTACTACCAATTTAAAAATGGTGAAGCAATTTATGCCAGCTTTTATGGCGAGTTTTCAATACGAAAAGGCATACAACTATTGTAGAGCATTTCGAGACAAAAATATTGATGATATGTTATTAATTGAGGTAGAGGCAAATATTGCAGAACTACTTGGGGATTTACAGCTCGCTTACGAACTCGACTCAAAGCTATGTATTTTAGATCCCGATCAACCAAAACATCAAATTAATAAAGCAAGAATACATATGAGGCGAGGAGACTTAGAGGGTGCAAAAACAACTCTTAAAGAAATAAATGTAACAAAAGTGCAACATGCCTTCCTTTTACTGCAGCTTGCTCAAATTCACATGCTAACAAACAATCCAAAACAGGCACTTGAAATTGCATATCTAGCACGTCAGCTCGGAATAAACGCCCAAGAGATACATCAAGGATATATTTCAGTGTTTTTATATGTTGAGGACGAAATCAAAGATTTAGAGCCAACAGAGGTTTCAGTACAAACTTCCGTGCTTTTATCCAACATTGATGAGGAAAGATGGGTAACTATTTCTACGGAAAAAAACACCAATGAGGAAGCTTGGGAAGTCTCTGAGAACAGTGAAATAGCTAAATTATTATTGGGACACAAAAAAGGGAAAACGGTAGAACCTAGTACAAATTTACATTGCGGAAATAGCTGGGTAATTAAAGAAATTCAGAGCATATATGTGAGAGCTCTTCAGCAAACCTTTTCTGAGTTCAATATGCGATTTCCAGAAAGCAACAGTTTTAGAAAAATCCGTATTGAAGGGGAAAACCTAATACCTTTTCTTACTACAGTTGCTGGCATGAGCACTAAGACTCAGCAAACACTTGAACACTACAAAACTGGCCAGTTTACCGTTGAACAATTGTCGGCAATGACCGGGCACAATCGTTTTGATACCTTTTTAGGATTAATGGCTACCGAAAACAATGGACCTTACGCAAGCCGCGGTACACACAATGACCAATTCAATCAACTAAGAACAGTAAGTGGTTCAAAAGAAATAACAGTCGACCTAACTGCCCTAATTACCAGCGACTATCTTGACATACTTAGGCTGTTACCAAAAAGATTTGCTAAAATTTATGTTCCACATCATTTAATAGATGAATTAAATGAAATTTTATATAAAAGAAGGTATGAATTAAAGAAGGGATATAAGACGATTGGATATAACGGGAACAATTTCTTTTTCGAAGAAATTCCACAAGAACAAATAGTCAATAGTATAAATAAAATTACAGAAATCAAAGAGTTTGTTGAAAAATACTGTACTATTACACCAATTTCACCATCCTACGCAAATCAGATGGCTCAGTTTGCGAAAGACGAGGGAAGAAATGGGCTTTCATCTATTTCAACCATAATAATTGCTCAACAAACGCGTACGGCCGTATACGCAGATGATTTTCAATTCAGGAATATTGCTAGCGGCTTTCTTGGTGTCTCAGGTTTTTGGTCCCAAGAATTATTAAAAGATTTAGTGTCAAGAAGATTCATTACCCAAACTGAGTACAATGAAGCATGTGCAAAGCTTTTGGTTTCAGGATACTTCTACACATCTGTAGATTTAACCCTAACATATCAGACTTTGGAAAAGCATAACTTTGAAACCAATAGATACACCTTAGCAGTTATTAATGCCCTCAAGGGTCCAAGCACAATAGAATCTAATGCAATTAATATTTCTGCGGATGCAATAGGCGAGCTCTGGACAAGACCTGCTCCGATAGAGTTTAAGATAAATATGCTAGATAATTTTCTTAGGGCAATCACAGCGGGGAGAAACACAGATATAGTTTTGATAAAGTTGAAAGCGAAGATTATGGCAAATTTTGGGCTGGAGGATTTTCAAAAAAACCAAATTGTCAAAAATATTAATCTTTGGGATGCGGTTACGAGAAAAACATTAAAAGGATAAAAAACCGTCAGCCTGCTTATCTGCTGACTGACGGTTTTCATACTGCTTAAGATATTATTTTCAAAACTTAGCACTCACTGAACCCACAAGCGTAGCATTTCCTACATCCTTCTTCATTGACCACCGCCGCTTCCCCACACTCGGGGCAGATGTCACCGATCTTCATAACGGGGGATGTCTCTTCGTGACTGTTGCCGCCGTTTCCGCTCGCGGGTTTCACTTCTTCGGTTACGACCCCATTTTTCTCATTCAAGTATTGGTCAAGCACCTGTCCGATGCCATCGGGCAGGGAGCGCACGCGGTTGGGGCCGAAGCCGAGCGAACGTCCGCCGCCGATGCCGATGAGCTGAACGATGATCTCGCGCATCCTATCGACTGGTGCGATCGGCGAAGCCATGCGCAAGATGTATGAGATCAACCGTCCGATGGCCTCGGAGACCGCGGCAATCTCAGAGCCAGCCTTGGCCGTGTTGACGAAGGCCTCGAAAGGCTGGGTCCCGCCGTTTTCGTTGATGGTGATGAAAGCCTTGCCAACGGGTGTTTCGATGCTGAACGTTTTACCGGTCAACGCTTTGGGGCGGGGCTTTTTGGTGTCGTGCCAAATATTTTCCGTAGGGGCAGAGCGGCGCTCCGCCCCTACCTCTACCACAACTTTTTTATCCGCAGTAGCTTTTGTTTCCAAAACCACTATATCGCGCGAGCCAGTCACATACACAGTGATGCCCTTGCATCCAAGTTCCCAGGCCATCATGTAGGCCTGCGCCACATCCTCTTCAGTGGCGTTCTCATGGAAGTTGACGGTCTTCGAAAGCGAGTTATCCACGAAGGCCTGCAGCGCGCCCTGCATCAGCACATGTTCCTCAGCCGTAATATCAGACGAGACCACAAAGGTATCGCGCACAGCCTGCGGAATTTCAGTGATGTTCTGGCAGGTGCCATCGTTCATCACCCGCTCCACAATTTCCTGCCGCTTCTCTTCGCCGAGCCCAAGTTTCTTCAAGGCCTCATCGAAGCGTGGGCTGGCATAGGTTAACTTTAGATCTTTTCCATTGTCATTGACGTGGCGGATATACGCGAGCGCGAAGACGGGTTCACAGCCATAGCCTTCACAACCTGCGACAGTTGCGATGGTGCCAGTCGGCGCGACAGTGGTCTGCGCGGCATTACGGATACCGTGACTCTTGATTCCGCTGGTAATCGCTTCCCACTTAACCTCGGGCCTGTTCCAGTTATTCTGATAGCTGGTCAACGCTTTGGGCGCCTGCCACTTCATATCGTCCATATCATAAATGGAACTTTCGATGGCGGGGAAAGGTCCGCGTTCATCGGCCAGCTCGACGCTGGTCTTCATGGCATGGTATCGGACGAATTCCATCACCTGTGCGCCGAACTCCTGCCCCTCCGGTGACCCATAGCGCACGCCTACGTGATACATCAAGTCCGCAAGGCCCATGATGCCCAACCCAATGCGGCGGGCCTTGTGCGCGGCTTCTGTGAGCTGCGGCACGGCAGGCACATAGGCATTGGCTTCCACCACATCATCCAGAAAGCGCGTGGAGGTCACCACACTCTGACGCAAAGATTCCCAATCCACGCTGCCATCGGGTCCGCAATGCTCATTGAGATTCACCGAACCGAGGCAGCAATTTTCGTAGGGTCCCAACCATTGTTCACCGCACTGGTGTGCCACTACGCCATTTGCGATGACGCTATGTGTCTGCATTTCAGTGAGATCATACACATCGGCATATCCTGCATCTGTGATTGATTCGACGATGGTTTCAAAAGTTTCAGCGTTTGAAATTCGGCTCTTATTATTGATAAATCCTTGCACTTTGTTTTGTTTTACAGAATCAAGGAAGCCGATCTCGCGAACAAATTTATCGCGATTCACTTTGTCGATCAACAATTCATAATCTGCCTGTGTGAAGTAATCCTTGACACCCCCCTTACCATCCGGCAGAGTGCGGTATCCGCTGCTACGGCGTTTGTGAATTCGAGCGGCAATTCCGAAATTAGATAACAAAATCTGTACATCCTGCAACAGTTCATGTGAGGCACTTGCCAGCCTGATTGAACAGGATTTCTTGAATATTGAGAGATTTACAGTACCGTCGGTAGTGAAAAGTCCTTGCAAAAATCCGACAACAGCTTCTCGCGGTGCACTCCAGATTGAAGACGGCACACGCTTATTGTGTGCGCGCGCATGCAAGACGCCCAGCGATTCAAAGAAGTGATAAGGTAGCCTACCGTACGTCAATTGGCGGACGGACTCGCGTTCATGCAAATGGCCTGCACCAAAGTAAGTTTCCATGGTGGAATGCACCAAATTGAGCAATTCGTTATCTTCTCGATTGAAGACCATTCCCACAGGTGAATTGCTTGATGGACTCAACCAGCCATCCCCGACCAATGTACCTACAACAACGCCCAACTCATGAGTCCATTGTTGGGGAATATTGGAATATTGTTCCGCAAAATCTCCTCGCGTAACTGTTCGACCAGATGCATGATCCCCACCGTGCGCCATGACTGCCAGTTTCTCGCGTATGAATTCAACGTTAGGTAGCTCGGCATTGCGGCTCCACACCCCTTCACCTGATTGCAGTAACAAAGTATCGCCGACTTTTAGATTCTTCAACTCCTCATATCCATGTTCTTTGGTGAGGAATTTATGGTCAAGAGTAGCAGTGACTGAGTAGCCGTGCTTTGTGGTTAATTTCCTGACACGGGCATGTTCACGTGTTTTCCATGCGGGTGAAGAAACACGATACGCAACTCCAAAATCATCATCACCAGAGCCAATGCCACCCTGAGGGGCACGAAGGTCGGTAGCCACCATAAAGTTCGCACCAGATTCTGCAAGCTCCTGAATAGTGAGCAGACCTAAATCAGTTGCAATTCGGGTCGAGCCAACAAAGCACGGGTTTGTCGCTTCCAACGGATACAAATGCGGCACGGGGTTGCTGCGATTGGCAGCATCCAGGAACAGCACGCCAGGTTCCCCATTATGATGTGCCTGCTTCACGATCTTATTGAACAGCTCGCGCGCATTCACTTTCTTATAAGTATGGATGGTGATACCGGCGGCCTCGGCTTGTTCGAGCGTGCCGCTGAATCCCTTTTGCTTCATCTCAACCAGGTCAGGGAATCGCAAAGCCCATTCCTTGTCATCTTTTACGGCTTGCATGAAGGCATCCGTAATGCCAACGCTGATGTTGAAATTGGTAATTTGATTTTCATTGATCTTGCAGGTGATGAAATCTTCCACGTCTGGATGGTCCACACGTAGCACCGCCATATTGGCTCCGCGGCGAGTGTTATGAGTCACCATGCCATAAGCAAGGTAGGTATGGTTGTCGGCAACTTCCAGATCCAGCGTAAGCGATCTGCCTGCTTCTTCCACACCACGAACCTCCACAAACCAATAGCCATCCGGAGATGGTGCGTTTTCAAATGCTTCAGGGTTTTCCTGTTTCAACAAGTCATAGCCGGAACGGGTCAAGTTGCGCTCATCGCGGATGTAGCGCAAAACCTGGCGGCGCAAACGCGGCTCAGTACTGCGGAAATTGATATTTCGACCGCGTCCTTTTTTGTCAATTTGCCCAACTGTGATCTCATCCAAAACAGGTTGAAGCCAATATTTCGGATTTGGCAATACATGAGAGTTTTCACGGCGCAAATCACTTTCCCAGGCATGCGCAGCCACAAAGCGCGAACGCTGGTCACAACTTATTTTTTCGCGCCATACTTGTAATCCTATGGTTGATGAGATTTTTACCTGATGGGTGTCAGAATCGCCCCAGCGATCCAGTCCCGCCGAAATGGTTCGAATACCCACAGGACAGCCTAGTCCGACCAGCAAAGTCGACACTTCGCGTGCTAGGCGGACAGATGCAGTCATCAATGTAGGATAACCGTGAGTCAATGTTCCATCTGCTTCAAACAATCCGCGCAAATATGCGCCTACAATGTTTTGCGGTGACTGACGGATCAAGCGCGGAACAGCTACATCGCGGCTGCCTTGTTTTTCCAGGCCATTCAACGCTAGGAATTCCTTGATCGCACGGTTGTCCATAACGAAGGTCACAGAACGGTCATTCGGCTTTTGCATTCTATGAACATTTACATTGAAGAGTCTCTCCAAGATGGCGGGCATTTCCTCCATGAGATAGGAAGAGTGCGCCACACTGACGCCCACACGATGGTCGCCCTCACCTTTTGCCATGAATCCATCGCCAGCCAAATAACCAAGGAAGAAGGCAAACTCTTCATCCAAGATCGATGGAAGTTCGGGCATCACCTGGTTTCCATGTTTCTGTGTTGGCTTCCTCAATGCCTGTAATTTACCGGTGTGCTCGCCCAATCGGACCACGATCCAATCGCCTTTGGCCAGATCCTGTATCTCGCGCCATTGTGGACCATTATCTGTCATTATTTTGACTTTATGGTTGGGTGTGCCTGTAATGCCCATACCTTCGCGGGTGTGCACGCGCAAGACTTCGGCAATTCCGTTGTTATATCCACGAGGAGAATTCTTCACGCCTTCATCCGTAGGCACGGAAAGTTGATGTTCCTGCCAGCCGGAGATTTCTGAATTCACGATCTCATCTAAACGTAATAGACCTTTATCCGTAAACACCAACGTATCGGGTAAAAGGCAACCACCTTGCGCAATCTCACCAAAAGCGTGGTCGTACACTTTCAAGAATCCAACGGGGCCTGTCGCTTGTCCCGCGGAGGTTTGTACCAATGCACCTTTTGGCCTTAATCTTGAGAATGAAAAACCGTTTCCGCCGCCTGTCTGCTGGATCAATGCGGCGTCACGTAAAGTCTGGAAGATGCCCGCGCTGTGGCGTCCCATGTCATCAGTAATGGGCAACACAAAGCAAGCCGCAAGCTGGCCTAAAGGAGTTCCGGCACCTGTAAAGGTGGGAGAGTTCGGGAAAAACTTTTTGCTGGAAAGGAGATGGTAATACTCTACCGTGCGCTGCTGAATATCCGCGCCCCATTGTTCTTCCACCTTCGCAACGTGATAGGCCACGCGCCAGAACATTTCTTCCACATTTTCGGCAGGCTTGGCATCGTCACCGCGGCGGACGTAACGCTTCATCAACACCTGGCGGGCGTTATCGGTCAGGGCAGCTTTCGGCAGTCCCTTTGGCATGGCCGGCGTAGGCAGCAAGCCATTTTTTACTTTGGTTTCAGCAGATTTGGCAACCATCTTATCTCTCCTATAAAGTTTTTTCATCTTAGTGTAAGGGCAACCCTTCAGGATTAACCGTCTGTCTCATTGGTTTATCCGGGGCGGGTCGCCCCTACGGATTGTTGGAAACAAAAAGGCAAAGACACTCCCCCCTTGGAGGGGTATCCTTGCCTTGAATTAGTCTTCGAGTAACTGGTCGATTTCAGTGCGGATGGATTGGAGATCGTCCAATCCCAAGTACACAATTGCATAACGGATGTAGGCGATCTGGTCCGTTTCTTTCAAGGTGGACATCACCAGATCACCGACCACGCGGGAAGACACTTCCGCCTTGCCGAGTTTTTGCAACTGAGTCTCAACCTGTCCGATCATGCGTTCAATATCCGCCGCGGAGACAGGGCGCTTGGCACACGATATGCGGATGCCTCTTCCCAATTTCTCACGGTCAAACTCCTCACGTGCTCCATCCTGCTTAATAATCAGCGGTGTAGCCAGGATGGGGCGCTCATAGCTGCTAAAGCGTTGCCTGCATTTCAAACACTCGCGGCGGCGACGGATGCCTCCGTGGCTGTCGTGTGAAGTATCCAGAACCTTGGAATCATGATGTTTACAGTACGGGCAACGCATTCGATGAAATGCTCCATTATTAGAACAAATGTCACAGCCATATATGGGCGTTACTGCGCTATATCCCCGTATATATGGTCAAAGTGTTTGGCATTTTAGCATCAACCAAACTCATTGACAAGGGGTGATTGGTATGCGTGAATCTTAAAATATTGATGGTATCCCCGCTTCATTCTTAACTGATAGTTGATTCTGTTTCGATTAACCTCGTCATTGCGAGGGCGACGCTCTTCGCCCGAAGCAATCTCCAACATTATGGTTGGATTGCTTCGTCGGGAAAAGCACCCTCCTCGCAATGACGAGGTGCTATCTTTACAAATCCTTCAAGAAATCCATTACGTATGGATTGAATGTCTCAGGATGGCATTGATGCGGCACGTGCCCGCAGACGGGCAAGGTGTGCATCCCTTTGAGGTTGGGGAGCGAGCTTGCCAATTGCGCGAAAGATGATGGAGCAAGGGTTTGATCACGTCCACCCCATAAGAGCAGAGTCGGCTGGTGAAGGTGGGGCAACTCAACGGTCAAGGAGGGAAGCGTGCGCGGGATGTTATATATTCCGGAGGCGGCGCGTTTATAGTCCAATGCAGTCTGGTAGCGGATGTGTTCAGGCAGGATGTGAGTCTCACGATGCCCGATATAATAATTTACGCTGGTCATATCCACAAAAAAACGGAAGAGCCGATACGGTGTAAGTTCGATCAGATTGGTGTTCAGCAGTTGATGATGGAAAATCTTCTGCATTACGGGCGGCAATTGTTTGATGTCGTAGAACGGATTGATTAACACAAGCGCGTGCACACGTTCGGGGTAACGAAGCGCATATAGCAGCGACAATCCCCCACCGAGGGAATGGCCGATCAAAATCATCGGCTCATTGCGCTCCAGCGAATCGATCCATTTTGAAAAATGGTCGAAGGTATTTTCAAGTGTGTAATCATGCCTGAGTTCAGGCTTTTCGCTTTCACCGTGCCCAAGCAAGTCGAGGGCATAGCCTGCATAACCCGCCGTGGCAAGCTCAGGGAGCAGATCGTCCCAATCGTGGAGCGAGGCCGCCAACCCATGCGTGAGGATCACGGGCGCACCCTCGGAACCGCCATGTTTTACGTAATTCACTTTTTGCTGGTTATTCAATACCCCGTTTTGATACATCATACTATTCATATTCATTCTTATTTCCATATTCAATTTATGCAGCCAATCGTGATTCCCTGAACCTCAGCGAAGGGTCTCTACGATAATCTCAGAGATTCTTCGCTGCCGCTCAGAATGACACTGCATAACGTCAGTTATTCATTCACCTGCAATTTGTTTTCCATATCTTTTTGCAAGTTCACGTCTTAGTACTTTCCCCAATGAAGGTTCGGGAAAGGGAACATTTCGTTTCATATTTAGCTGCTTGGAATAGAAAGTATAATGCAACATTTGAATATTTGGGAGTGTCCAAAAAGATGGGCTAAAATGGAGAGATGTAGAAATGTCCAAAATGCCAATCAACAACTCGTCAGAACAAAGCTGGTAAAACCGATGCGGGTTCGCATTGGATAAAGCCTAGATCAGGGTGGATGAAATACGCGCCGCGAAATCCTTGACAGCTGCCTCTTCCAAGTTCACAACGCATAGTCTGTGAAAATGTAGGGAGCGTCATGGTATGCACTCACCGCCGGGCTGAGGTTTGGACGGCCCAAGTGGAAATGGTCATGGGGTACAGGCTTCGCCGGGAACTGCTTGGGGCGGACAGGGGAATACACAACGAGTTTGATTGCTCAGGGGGCTGGTCACCGTACATCCCTGCGGTCTTGTCTCCTCCTCGTTGCCCTGGCCGGATGAGACAGGGGCAGTCGGTGCCAAAACGACAGGCAGCGGGTTTACGTCGAACGATACATCGAACGCAATGATGGAAGCCCAGCAAAATCCTTCCCCATGGAGGTTGACCAGGTTTAACCATGTGCCATCCTCATTGCGTCCAACGATCTCCAGCGTATCCCCCTTGAGGACGTAGCCGTTTTCGTTGTAAGCCGTTCCCGGCCCAGCCCGGCAGTTGGCATTCATCACAGCCATTACCTGCCAGGGTGGGCTGGAAGCTACCTCGAGTACTGCGGGCGTCTCGATAGCCTCTTGAACAGCGACATACTTACCCACATGCACTTGTACTTCAGCCCAGGGGCTTGAGAGAAGAGCCGCATTCGTGGCTCGCACCCTGATGGTGTAATCGCCCGGCAAATCCGGAATCCAAGTGGCTTCACCGTAGAACATGGTTCCATCATTGGCGCCGCCCGCGCCTGTCGACTGGGGGCCCACATACCACGCTTCTCCATCAGATGTTTTAACCTCGAACTGCTGGATACCTGTGAAGCTGGCTCCTTGGAATCTGATCAGGTAAGCCTGGCTCACGGGTAAGACCTCATCGTCCTGAGGTGCGAGAATCCAAACTTGACTGGGTGGTGGAGGGGTAAACCCAGGGGTGGGAGGTCCTCCACCACAGTTCACCCCGCCGAGGGAAAGTACTACAAGTAAAATCCAGGCTTTAGTTCGAATCATGATAATTCTCCTTTCATCATAATTCTCCTTGGCACCAATTTTTTCAGCAGCGTGGATCTTGCATCACACGATGCGGATGTTTTATAAGTGCCATATTTCCAATGCCAACTGCCTGATATCTCATCAATCTTTATGGTGTACAGGCGTCTCCAGGCCGGGCATTGGGCGGACAGGGAACAGTGCACACGAGTTGCTTGTTCTGATCATATACCAAACAACCCTGCGGCACCGCGGCCGGCGGCTCCTCCGACAATGGAACCTCTGGCATAGGTGGCGCTTCGCCAAGGGACACGGTGCTGACATCACCGCTCACCTCCACTGTGACATATGATACCCAGCACAACGACCCAAAGGTGGGGCCATCGATCTGCCACCAGGTGTTCTCCTCATTGCGCCCCACGATCCGGGCGGTCTGCCCTTCAAAGAGCGTATCGCGGATGTCGTAGGCTGTGCTTGGGCCATAGCGACAGTTCGCATTCTTGATGGCAGTCACGCGTGCCTGTTCCGGAGTCGGGATGGTCACTTGCATGGTTGGAATTATTGCGGTGATCTCTTGAGTGAATTCATAAGCACCCAGATCGCACCAGACGCCAAAGGGCCTCGACTGACCGCGTTGGTCTATGGGTACAGCCACACCTCCGACGGTGGTGCAATCCGGCGCGGCGTCGATGGCCGGGCTAGCCGCTTTGAGAGCATGAGTGTGTGTCGGCCCGCCGTTATCAGCCAGGGCGTTCAACAACGGATCTTTCTTCAAAGCGAAGCCTGGGCAGCTGTCATCGGTGTCAAGATTTTCACTGACCGCCAAAAAATCACCCCCGGCGGTGAAACAATCGGCGCCTGCAAGGTTGAGCGTGACGATGGAATTCTTGATTCTCACCAGCCCACCGCTAGCAGCAATACCGCCGCCTTTCGGCGCGCTGTTATAAGCAACCGTGATGTGACTGGCTTCCATACCTCCACCTGAGCTAGGGTCACCGATTATGGGCCCCATATTAAAGATGCCACCGCCAGTCTCGGAAGCGTTATTGCCCGAGAATGTGTTATTGACAAGCGTGGCATTCCCACCCACCGAGGCCAAGCCACCACCGCGCGCAGATGAGTTGCCCACGAAGGTACTGCCGGTAACTTTGGCGTCGCCGTAGGTATTGAGGCCGCCACCATCTAAACCGGCAGTGTTGCTTTTAAAAGTGCTGTTTTGAACGGTGATCTTTCCCAGGTCGTGGATGCCGCCGCCGAGGGAAAGGGATTCGTTACCTGATATCAAACTTCCATTAACAGTCAAGATGCCACCGTTGAAAATACCACCGCCATCTGCACTGGCATTATTATCCTGAATTGTGCTCCTGTTGATAATCATCGTAGTATTAGCCCTGATGATGTAATGAGGCAGCGTAGCCTCTGCATTGTGGATAGCACCTCCATTCTCTGCCGTATTGTTTCGAAAGGTACCGTTTAGAATGGTCATCAATTCACCAGAGAAGTGAATACCGCCACCATCCAATCCAGCGGTATTGCCATCAAAAGTGGTACTTCTGATTCCTGCCGTTTCCATTGAGTCGTTTTGATAGCCGAGGGCACCACCGTACTCACCGGCCTGGTTTTGCAGAAATGTAGAAGTTCCGATCCTAAGCGGGGTGCGCCAGATGAAGATTCCTCCGCCACTCCAATCTGCTGTGTTGCCCTCAAACGTGGATCCAGTGATGGTGGTCGGCAACCGATCAGAACCACCATCCTTGAAGATGCCCCCGCCTCGTCGAGCGGAGCGGTTGAATGAAATCACGCTGTCGTTGACGATCAATTCGGCGCCATATGACACGTTGATGCCGCCGCCTTCGGTGGCGGCTATATTATTACTAATGGCACTGTGTTCAATCGATAGCAACCCTTCGCCATACACAAAAATGCCACCCCCGAGTGGGGCAGAGTTGTCATCGATGGTGGAATCGTTAACATAAGTATTGGTATTTCCAAACACAAAAATCGCCCCACCATGATAACCGGCTTTATTCTGCTGCAAAATAGAGCGATTGACTTCCAGGAGGCCTCCATCGTTGTAAATGGCACCGCCAGAAGCCGGAAACGCGCTGCTCGCGTCATAGGCGTATCCGTTCGTGATTGTCAGGTCGTTCAAGATCAGATTGCCGGAATCGGTGATATAGAAAATGCGGAAATCCGGTGCGTCATCAGCTCTGCGAATGGTGGCATTGTTGCCATTGATTGTGATTGGGGTGGTTATTGGCGGTAAGCCCACATCGCCATATACGAAGGTGGTACCCTCAAATGTAGATGTTATCGTTGTATCCACCTCCGTGAGCACGTAGATGCAGCCGGAATCCAACTCAAGAATGTCAAGTGCGGCATTGGCGTTGGCACTACTAATGGCGGCAATCAGGTCGGCTACATTACAGGCTACCGTGGTGGTACCGCTGGGCGTACAGGATTGAGTTAGGAGCAAGACAATCACCAACAAAAAACTTATCTTGCGTATCATGATTTTCATAATCTTCCCTTTCTGTCAATCGCGTGTAAAAGACCAAGTAATTCGCCACTCCGGTCGGAATCCATGCCTGTCTCACATCAAAGGGTTGACCGGATCCTGGATCAGGATTCGTCTGCGAGGCAACCATCTGACCGTTAACCCAGAGTTGAGTCTCAACGATCCCATCTGGGTCATTTGCCTGACCAAACACAACAACCGAATGATCGGCTGTGACAGGGTTTTGTACATGAGTTTCAGAAATGGATACGATGGGTATCGTCGGCATTGCTCTGGCAGTTGTGTAATCCAGGTAGAAAAATGTGAACAAGCCAGAGGCATACATAAAACCAATCCCCCAAAGTGCATACAACCAGCGGCCCATTTTATTTTGCATAAGGACCTCATATCACAAAAACATTCCCTAAAAAGGGAGGTGAAGATGCTATGCAACTCTAATAAAATCAGCTTGATGGTTAAACCAATAACTTTGATTCTATTGTCACATTAATAATTAAAAATTTCACTAGCCCAATAGTCCCTGTATTAATTCACATATTTTTTATAACTACACAGCTACTCGTGAGACAAAACTTGGCAAGCAGGGATTGCCAATCCATCTTTAAAAAAGCCAACTCCCTTGCTTTTTCGGCAGGGGAGTTGAGAATTAAAAAGACGTTTTTGGGGCCGATATTTGTTATTTATATGCCGCCCATGCGCCACCTACGTTCTTTTACGAAACTATACCCGTATACCAGATATATACCTCCTGCCTGATGACATCACGACTCACAAGGCGTGGCTTCCAGCAGTTCCTTCACCTTGCGCAGATCGCCTGCATGTTGTCCCTTGACCGTTCCGGCAAGGAGCGACATAACCAGCTTGAAGAAGCCGCGTAGCTTTGTCTCGTATCTAATGGTGAAACGTGTGCCGCCTTCGACGGCTCAAATAACCTTTGAAATGTCAGCGGGAGAGGTCCCGACACGGCTTTCCATGCCGCGACCTGGTTTGTCCTAGAGTTCGACGATCACTTTGATTGCCACTTCATTTTCTACTTCTTGAAAGATGATCGACAGGCTCCTTGAACTTATAGCGTCATGCTCATTCGCCTGTGGTTTTGATGAATTCTTCGTTGGCCAGCTGAACAGCGCGTGCCATGGCTTTATCGTAGTGATACTGGGTGATGATCACATATTTCACCATAGGGCTGCGGATGAATCGCGGAATTGGCATGTGCACCTTGTGCGCATCACGGATGCGTGTGCCGCCATTCGACAAGGCTTCAAAACGCACCGTTTCTGTATAAGTATGTTTACCGTTTTTGAATGAATGGGCTGTGTAATATTCAAATGGATGCCAGTCCACCATCACTTCCATAATGACGGATTTGCCGTGCGCGCAGTGATTGCTTGAGCCGACGCCTGGTCGCCCCTGGGGTCGGTCGCCTGCGGACCAGATCACGTGACCGCCACTCCAGATGTTGCGTTTCTCCGGGTTGTGGAACCATTCCCAGGTCACAGAAAGAGGCGTGGGGAAATCTATTTTAAAGATAAAGTCCGCATCCTGTTCCTCCAGCATAATGCAGCGGGCTTCGCAAATTTCCTTATAGCGCTTGTGCAAATCCATATTGAAGGTCTTGATCTCGCCAAGACTTTCATACGCTTCCATCTGGATATGGGCATCGGCAAGATTCAACCCGTTGTGGTTCACGCATTGTTCGGTGAACATCATATACGCTCGCCAGCCGGTCGCTTCGGTGACGTGGTTCTTGGTGAGGCGATGAACCAAGTTCACATCTGAGCCGACGAGTTCCTTGATGTCCGCGATCTTTTGTTGGATATAGTCGCCGCAATGGATGAAGAATTTCAGATCAAGTGAAGGAATAGTGCGGCAGGCATTGCAGGTGCAGGTGGTGGCGCGCTTCATGGAAAGCTGTTTGTCGCGAAAGGCCGCGTACATGGATTCGATAAAATCAATCAACGTTTCGCTGCATACAAACACTTCTTCAGGCGTGTATGCAAACACAGCGTCGCCCTCCAGTTTGGAGATAGTCATGGTGAGTTGGAAGCGGCTTACCATTAACTCAAGCAGTTCAGAAAGGATCTCCTGTGAATGTTCGAGTTCTGTTTTGGCAACGAACGATGTATAGCCAGAGATGTCTGCAATGACTAGATAACCGTGTTGGGTAGGTTTTGACATTTTCAGATACCTTTGGTATGGAAGGCTATCATTGAACCTCATTCATGCCAGAATCATTTTCCCAGAGATACAGACTCAATTTGCCAAAGTCTTCAAATCCCAGGCGACAGTATGCGTTGTAGCCCTGTTTGGATGCTTGTAGAATTCCAATTCGATAGCCCAACTGGCGCGCCTCGAGCAGTGGAGCCAATGTGATGGCCGAGCCAATCCCCAGGCCGCGCGCCTCTGGTATGCATGTAACGTTATAGATTCCTGCCACGCCGTCAGAGAGGAATAACTGTGATGTGCCGACGGGCTTTCCGTCCAATAGGGCGAGATAGGTTTGAAATCGCGCATCAAAAATCGCATCCATGAAAAAATCGCACCAAACCTTCTCGAACCTCTCATTGATTCTGAAACCAACACTTGCAGCGTGGATCCATTGTTTCAAAGTACCCTCATCGTCAATGGGCACAATCCTCAAGTCAGGATGTGTCGGCAAGTCATCTGGCAATACCGAGAGGTCAACTGCCATTTCAGTCGCGAATGAATCTCTGAATTTCAACCCATGAGCAAGCAGAACTCCATTAATCTCTGCAAACGGTATACATTCATGAACCAACCAGGAGAGTTTCCTGATGTTCATCGATCTGAAATGAACCAGTGTGCTTTCAACCAGGTCGTTGACGCCCTCGGGCGGTAATTGGTTGCAAACCACCAGGTTCATGAAATGGTCCGGCAGGTCCGTCACCAGCCAGGTCAGGTAGCGGCCAATGGACAGTTCCACGTTCGGTGATTGCGCCAGGCAATAATGATACGCCTCCCAGTTTGCCTGGATGGCGGATTTCACCGATTTCCTTCCAGAGAGTTCGGTCAGGATATTTTTCGTGTTAAAAGTTGATAAAGATAGCTCTGGAGCAAAGCCAGCCAACATTTGAAGCGAAGAACTGTTCATAGCCTAAGACCACCTTTCCTTGACTCAAAGAGGTACATTTTTGCCATCTGATCGCCATCGAAGACAATCAGGCGGGTGCAGATGCGGTTGATGAACAATGTTCTTAAAACGGTTTGAACCTCATCAGCCAGAGGAGGATGGCCAGCCCAACGATACCTACAACCGACACGATCAGCGCATTCGGCGCGTTACGCGCCTCATCAAATTCTTTTTGCGCGGCGGGTAAGTCCACATTTGTTTTTCTGGCTTCAATCAGGTGCTGGGCAGCGTTAAAGATCATGCCGTAATAACCCGCCCCATATTGATACATGACCCAGGAAACTATCAGGAAGACAAGCACTGAAAGCCAGATCCACCATTGTCGCCACCATACAGTCATAAATGCAGGAGCAAAGCCGAAGAGCCCCATTGCCATGGTGAGATACCTGACATACTTGATGTCGGGAACATTATTGAAGAATGTCAGGCTTCGTTCAGGGTCAGGCTCGTCGCGGAATTTCAGCATCGCGGCGGCATGGGCTCCGTGTGTGAGCATGAATAGAAAGGCGAAAAAGATGTGCAGAAGTACCAGCCAGTTATACATGTAAGACTCCTTAACCACTAAAACTGTGATATGTCATTTCGAGCAGACGTTGCGATGTGATCTTTATAGTGTCTGCGACGGACTTAAACTGGATACTTCCCTTGTCCTGCGCTCATATAAGTGATTTTCTTGTTCACCGCATATTCCGTTGCACAAGGATTCCCAACGGCAACCCGATGAGCAGATTGTGTTGTAGGACGAGTTCGATGAGCAGCCACAATGGTGGAGCTGGCAGCGTGGGCGCAGCGCTGAGTGGCAGGACAATAAAATTCATCACGATGAAAACGCCAAAACCATATAGGATCGAGCCTACAATGACATTGCGACGCAGGAGCGGAATTCGGTCAACGCTGAAAATAAAAACGCCAGCCATGATGGTGATCATCATGAAATCAAGGACCAGCCCAAACAAGGCAGTGGCAAGCCCGCCTGCAAAGGCGGACTTGCCCATTATGCCGCTGGCTGCATATTGCAATGCGCTAATCATTGGAGTCTTAAGAATCAGCCCAAAAACGATTCCTTGTTGGACCACAAGATGGAGAAAACCAGAGATGAGTCCGCCGATTAAACTTAAGCGGAGGAGTGAATTGCTGGATGTAGTGGGAGACGTGCTGGCAATGGTAGACATAATTAAGGTTCCTTATTCCTCTAATACGAATGATTTGCGATATATCACTTCGTGGTACAAGACTGCGCTAGTTGCGAGATGATTTTTCTGGAAGCAGGACGCGAAGCGGCTCGAAGTCAGGAAAATGAGGCGGAAACCGACTATGCTGCAAACAACAGGTATGCAGCATACAGAACGACGGTGGCATCCAGCAGCCAGATGATCTTATCCAGAGTCTTGTCGCGGACGGGCTTGTTGAATGTGATGCTCAAGCCAAGGATGCCAATGAACGCCAAAAGCAATACTGCCCAGAGCGCATACGGCAGGGAGAGGTAGACCGTGATCGCCAGAGCGGCATACACGATTGCGAAGATAAGGAACGGTTGGTTATTGTCCTTTATTCCGAAACGGGCAACTACGATGCCATGCACGATGGCATTCATTACAAGAAGGGTTAGAAGTAGTGACATTATGAAATCTCCTATTTAAAAAGATTGTGACGTTTAAAGATTTGCGTTATCCACTTGAGGTTGGATGAGATTACGCCATGCTTATATGAGCGGACTCGCCATTCCAACAAATGTAGAATGATGAGTCCGCTCATATCAATGAATTACCTTGCGTTTGTTGACATACTGGCTTTGCCTGCCATGAAGAAGCCAACTGCAAGCAAGGCTTGGATCAAGGCCGGGCCCCAGGAAATATTATGGGAGGGCATGTCAACGAGAAAGATGCCGTAAATACTGACGCCCATCCATAGGACAAACATCAAGGTGTAACCCAGGACGACCGAGTCGCGCGTTTTTGACGGACCGTCATTCCGAACCAACCACGCCATCACTCCAAGCGCCAGCATGATCACACCAGTTATTTTGCTTTCGAAAGCTGCTACGGCGTCAGTGGTTCCGAGCGCAGCAGGCGGAATAAACAACGACAGGATGCCAAACAAGATCAGCAAAATCGCCGCGATGGTGAACATAACATTGAGTTTCATTTTATTTTCTCCTTTGGTGAATGGTCTCGCATTTCAGCGAGATGAATGATCGGTGGGCGTGAGCTTGAAGACTCCATAACGTATCTTGTCACGTCTGGCAACCGAATAAGTACTCCTATTGGAGCGGCAGAATGGCGCTCGCTACTTCGCTTCCAGCAGTTTCTTTAGCGCGTTGCCATCGGTTTCGATTTGCTTTTGCAGCTGCTTGATAGCCAGCCCCTCGGCGATGCTGAAAAAGCCGCCTACCTCGCCTCCGAAAGTTTGAGTCACCTGCGTGCCGCCATCATTTGACTCAAGTTTAGTAATAGCCTCGAATTTCATCGGGCCACTGGCTCCCTTAATTCCCCACACTTGAGGCGGGTCCCATTGCGTGATCTCGAGATCCATCTTCATTTCACGCCCCATCATTTCGCCCACAGAATTGAATTTCGACCCTACGCTGACCGAACCCTCCGAAGTCCATTTGGCAGACTTGGTGCCGTTTTGCCATTGGGCAAAGTTGGCTGGATTGGTCATAAAGTCAAAGACCTCCTGCAAGGGACGATTAATGAATGTGGTAACTGTAAATGAAGCCATGTTAATTTCTCCTTTTCTAATATGGGATGCGACTCAAAGCGAGCGCATCAGTTGACTGCCGCCTTGAAGGCTGCGGCAGATTTCTCCGTGGATGGTTTGAACAGTAAATACGCTGAGAGAATTAGCGAGGGGAATACAGTCAACGCCAGTGCGATGACTACCCAAACAAAGAAAGGTCCGCTGGAGGCGAGGATTTCTCCGGGGGTTGCCTCTCCTGCCATCCCCGTCAGATGCCCGAGGGGAATGAGCGAATTAAGCAACGCCATGATCAAACTGATAATGTAACCGGACTTTCGTTCAGTCAACACCAGGATCGCATACAACCAGAGGACAAGCATGAGAACCGCAATAAGGACAGCCATTCCTCCCTGGTCCATTCCTCTAACTTTGCGGATGACATCGTCCGTGTAGTGAAGCGTAGTGAAAAAGATCGCCAATAGGGACATGCGAACGTAGATTGAATTTAGTGACATATTGATTCTCCTTTGTAATAACGATTTGAAATCTTTCGTGAATGGATCAAGACAATTGCCTGATGACTGTTGCCCTGAATGGTGCAGCCAACAGTTCTTCGAGAGGAGCATAGGCGCCGTCGGTCATGGCTTGTTGCATGGCTGTGGCCCGCACCTCGGCGGATGCCCAATCTGCGATCTCAACAAGAATGTCGGGGTTATCGATCACTTCATATTGCAGGCTGCCGAGGAAACCAGGTTGAACCGACCCATATTTCGCCACCACGCTCGCGAGTAGATTTCTGAGCTCAGTCCGCCTGCCCGGTTTGGTGTGGAGTTCAACGATCACTTTGATTGAGTTTTCATTTTCCGTTGACATGCTGTACTCCTGAAATTGATTATTCTGTGTATTGAGGCAGCTTCGGCAGCGACTGCAAATACATCCAAATCGCCTTCAACTCATCATCGGTCATGTTTCCAAAATCCTTCCAGGGCATGTTTTCAGATAACTGATGTCCAGAGGGAGTCGCACCTGTCCTGAGCGTATTGATAAAATCGGCTTCAGTCCATGCAATAAGTTCGCCGCCGTTTGTGAGATTGGGTGTGATGATGTTTTGAGTGGGGTCCGGGAATTTATTTCCATTCATGGTTTGTCCATGACAAATACGACAGTCATGCGTATCGACAAGATAAGAACCATACTCGGCGGTGACGCCCGGCGCTGGGGCAGTCACATGGGTTTCATGACTCACCACTTCGGCAGGAAAGGGCGGAAGCATGCCGGCTGCAAGCAGGATCTTTGCCAGCGGCGTAAATTGCTTTCCATATGTAATCTGATCGACAGGCGGCACAGATTTGACATAGGCGATGACAGCCGCCAGGTCCTCATCGCTTAGATAAGCAGTGGATACAACCGCAGTCATAAACGTAGGTTTCCCTTGCGAGTCGATGCCATGACGGATGGCGCCAACAAAATCTTCATCTGTGTAAGTTTGCCCTACGCCTCCCTCACCAGAAGTAAGGTTGGCACTATCGATCGTCCCCAGTGCCCCGTCTTCGAACCAGTTATTGATTCCACTTAAGTCAGTACCATGACATCCTTCACACAAAGTTTCGGCGATATGCTGACCGCGAGCAATACCTGCCGCATCTGTGGGAATGGTGAGATTGGAAGGTGGAAAATCATATGTCTTATTGAGGCGGGCGTTGCCCATCAAAAATAAGGTCAGAGCTGCAATAAGGATCAGTCCGACCAACGCACCTAGCACGATCCCGATCCATTTGAAAATTTTCTTCATTTAGAAATACTCCTTCGGCGAATATTTGGCATCCCGCATAAGGATGTCATTAAGGCGCATGGGATAAGAATCATCTACTCATCACTTTCGTTTGCCATGCTATACTTTCGTATCTTAGCGAAACGCCATTAATTCATCATTATTTGGATACATATTGTCTAAATTGAAATTTTCTTTATTGGGTAGCTTGCAGATCGAACATCGCCAATTAGGTTTCATTACGCTCGCCAATCGCAAAGCGATCGGACTGCTGTCTTATCTTCTGATCGAATCGGGTCACGCACACAACCGTGAATTTTTGCTGGGTCTGCTGTGGCCCAACCTTCCCACCGCTTCAGCACAAAACAATCTGCGCGTCACCTGGGCGCTTCTTCAGAAAGCGCTGGGAACGAGCGCTTCTGATGAGCAGCCATACCTGATCGGTGACCGGCTCACGTTGCGCTTCAATCCCCTCAGTGACCACGAACTGGATGCGGCACGCTTCAACTCCTTGACCGAGGCCTGCCGCCTACACTCTCATCCTGATCCACACTCTTGCGTTGAGTGTGCCGCACGGTTGACGCAGGCGCTCGAACTGGTGCGCGGCGAATTTATGGAAGGATTCTCGCTCGGCGATTGCGATAAATTTGAGGATTGGCTCCTTATTCAACGGGAAGGATTCCGCGTGCAGGTAACGTCCGCGCTGGAACAGCTTGCCGAGTTTCACGAACATGCTGGTCAACTGGTTGAAGCTGAATGCGCCATTCGCCGTTTGCTTGAATATGACCCCTTGCGTGAATCCGCTTACCGTCAATTGATGAGTGTGCTGGCGCGCGCGGATCGACGCAGCGCCGCACTGGATGTTTACGAAACTTGCCGCCGCGTGCTGGGGACCGAACTTGGCCTCGCTCCGGCCGTTGAAACCGTGACGCTTGCCGAACAGATCCGTGCCCGAGCGCCGTTCGAGGCGTATTCGATGCAGGCCGCTCTGCCGCCCGTTCTTACCCGCTTTTTTGGGCGTCAGCAAGAATCCGCGCGTCTGGTTGATTTTCTGTCGCGCCGCACGGTCAAGCTGGTGACCTTGGCAGGACCGGGCGGAGTTGGCAAGACCCGCCTCGCGATCGAAGTTGCCCATCGCATGGCAGGCGTTTTCGCCCATGACATCTGCTTCGTTGAATTAACTGGGGTCACTGATGAAAAGTCTGTGGATGACGCGGTCGCGGCGGCGCTGCATTTGCCGACCGGTAACGGGCGATCATCCACAGGTGCAATATTGGATTATCTGCACGGCAAAACCATGCTCCTGGTGCTGGATAATTGTGAACACCAGGTCAAAGCATGTGCACGGCTCGTCCAAATGCTCTGCCGCGATGCTGAAGGGCTGACCGTACTTGCAACGAGCCGTATCCCGCTTCACATTGACGAGGAGCATGTAGTCCGGCTGGAACCATTTGCAACCCCCGCAGTCAATGACACAGGACAACTCACGGTTGTGGATGCGCTGAGATTTGACTCGGTTCAACTGTTCACAGACCGAGCCGCACAATCGCTGTTGCAATTCAAGGTAAACGATGCGAATGTATCGGCGGTTGTACGTATCTGCCAACAGCTGGACGGTATCCCATTGGCGATCGAGATCGCCGCTGCACAGGCTCGTGCTCTGCCTATCGAGGCAATTGCCGAACGGCTGGATCAACGCTTTGCCTGGCTGAATAAGCGGGCTGGCGAAACCACATCACGACAACGCACTTTACACACATTGATCGACTGGTCTTATGGACTCTTGAATCCCCAGGCGCGTTCGTTATTGCTCAGGTTATCGGTCTTTGCTGGAGGGTGGACATTGGAAGCCGCCGAGGCAGTCAGTTCGCCTGATGAACCATGTGCCGATTTACTTGCCGAACTGGTCGACCACTCACTGGTTGTTTTTGGGGCTGATATCGAGCATCGCCGCTACAGTATGCATGAGATCATTCGTCAGTTTGCCCAGGAGTATTTGCATGGCAGCGATCAAGAGCCCGATGCCCTGGAACGTCATGCCCGATATTATGCGCAGCTTGTCTCCCAGGCAGCAGAAAACCAAACGGGGCAACCATTCCCTGAGCGACTGCAAACCGTGGTAAATGATCACGATAACCTTCGACAAGCGTACGAATGGTTGCTCGCTCACGATCGCGAGCAGGCACTTGCTCTGGTCGCACGATTGGGCACACAGCTGAATTTCTGGGAACTGGGCGGATTTTTCCAGGAAGGTCGTCGTTGGCTACAACACGCGTTGGAAGACACTCAGGGTTCGGTTTCGATCGAACGGGCACGAGCCTTGCTGGCAGCGGCTGAATTATCCTCAGCGATCACCGATTTCGACCTGGGGTTACAGTGTGTTCAGCAAGCACAGCAGTTGTTTCAGCAACTCGGCAATCAGCGAGGGGAGATTGACGCCCGCTTGAGATATTTGCATCTTGCCGTGCTCGCTGGCATCAACACGAATAAACAGGTGCAAGTTGAAGAAGCGCTTCGGATGGCCGAGCAGATCTCCTATAAGGCTGGCATAGCGAGAGCCAAGTGGATGCTGGGAACAATTGCTTATGATGTCGACATGCCTGAGGCAGCACTTCAATATATTTTCCCAAGTGTTGCACTGTGGCGCGAACTGGGGAGCCCATTTGAACTCGCAGCTGCCCTTACTAATCTTGGTGTAACCTTGTTGGAAATCGGTGAATACGTGGCGGCGAGACAGGCGTTCGAGGAATGCCGTGACATTGAGCAATCACTGGGCTACCAGCGCGGTGTCGCTACCGACATACATAACCTGGGGGAAACCGCTTATAAGATGGGGGAGTATGCAACTGCCAGGGAACACCTCTCCGAAGCCCTTCGCATTCGCCAACATTTGGGCCTGCCACGAGGCTATCCTTACTCTTTTGAACTTATCGCCCAGGTCAACGAAAAGGAAGGGCGTTACGAACAAGCGGTTCAACTCCTAGCGGCAGCCGAGACCTTGCGGATCCGCATAGGCGCGCCGCTCGAACAAGTCGCACAGAAGCATGTCACGGCTGTATTAGCCAGCGCACGCGCTCATCTTGGGGATGTGGCATATGAACTGGCATGGTCGAAAGGCGCGACGTTGACCACCGAACAAGCGATCACACTTGCATTGAGTTGAGTGAGCTTATGGCTTGGTTTAAAAGCTGACAGGTGTTCCTGCTGAAAAGCAAATTGTGGACATGGTTTTGGAGGAGGCAAGAATTGATGAAAACCGTGAGATACATATAAAGTTTCGGACAAACTTTATTGCCGGTGCCAGGTGATCCCATCTATGTAAGCCAGTTCGGAAAATAACAACAAGGCGACTTGAAAGTAAGTCGCCTTGTTGTGTTTAAAAACGAACTCCCCAGCTTGAAAAGCAGGGGAGTGGGGCATGATCGTTTATGAGAAACCATCCAATACCCGTAAACAAGTATTCCGCAATATAGAGAAATTTATCCTTGTTTTTGAAGTTTCATTCCATATCTGGGAGTTATGCTGTGGTATGTAGTGAAGTAGGGCGAAACTTATATTCGTATACATGATATATGCCGCGCTGGGCTAATTTTATTGAAGTTGTAGGCGAGAGTTGAAACTATTTGCGATATATGGATGTGTGTAGACTATTGTCACGCCAGACTCAAAACCGCCTCTCCAATACTCGAAAAGACACGCAGGGGAATATCGTCTGAATTCTCTAAAAAACTTAGTCTCCGCAAACGTGGTTGACAGTAGAGCAGTCTTGCTAGGATGTTTTCATCCAGGCTTGATTGCACTTGCCTTCTTTTGACCTGGAACATCCCCACGCAAACGGATATACCACATTGCCATCAACGCGGCAATGGATACCTTTTCCCCGGTGGGCAGATCAGTTTCTTCCTCACTAAAGACGTATGGATGGTTTCGGATAAATCATCGTCCTATTCCTCTGATTCATTTGTTCCCATGACGATGGGGATTAATTCTGAAATTCCCTTCCCAGCATCAAGCATGTGGCCAACATGACGCGCAATATTACTGTAAAGAAACAGCCCTTTGTGACCGGCTTCTTTTTCGATCATAGACAAGCGTTCAGAAGCCTCTTGCGCTCCATTCGATGCCATCAGCAAAGCATCCACCAGTTGACTTTCCATGGCAACCATACCGCTCTCCAGAATCCCCTCTGTGTTATTGAATACGATACTGGCTTGAGTTGCTTCACTGTTGCCCAGCCAGGCAAGTGTCAAGTGATTGCGTAGATAGGTAACCAGCTGAGGGTCGGACGTTGCGCCCGGGAGGGAAAGTGCCTCTTGCAAATATCCCCGGGCTTCGGAAAAATCTCCCTGTGCAAGCAACGCCATTGACAAGGTATCGAGATAGGAAGCGCGCCAGCGCATTTCACCGGTCTCCTCCGTTTGTTTGAGGAGCCGCTCCATGATTTGAAGCGCCTCTTTCGCCCGACCCTGGGCAAGCAGCACTTGCGCGCGTTGATTGTCCGTTGTGGCCTCGCCTTGCACATCACCGATGAGGCGCTTCAGTTGCTTCGCACGATCCAGCATTTCCAGGGCTTCAGCTGGCCGGGCTTGCAAATGGTAAATTGCCCCAAGGGCATTCAGGATCTTGCCCAGGGTGAAGACATCGCCAATGCCCTGCACTACATCCAAAATTCCCTCATAGGTTTGGCGTGCCTCATCTAGTTCGCCTTGATCAAAGTGCAAGCCGCCGATGTTTCCTTTGATGCGAAAGGCAGTACGCAGGTTACCTGCCAGCAAGGCCGCATCCTCGGCCTTACGCCAATATGAAAGCGCGGCTGGCACATCATGGCGAATATGCGAGATGATGCCTAGCGTGTTATAGGTCATGGTGTGCACACCGGCGACCAGGCGAACCTCGTGATGTGCGAGCGGCTCTGCCAGATCCAAAGCTTGACTTGCAAGAAGTGAGGCTTCATCGAAGCGGCTTTGGGTTAAGCGAACGGTGCAGCGCACGGCCAGAGTTTCAGCGATCAAGCCGGGGTTAGAGTCGGAGGCGATGATTCTTTCCACATCGTCGCAAAGTTCGTCAGCTTCGGGTATCTTCCCTCGCTGCAGCAAGAATCGCGCCAACTTTAGCATCACGGATGCGCGCAAATCCGGTGCAAGGTTTCCCTGAATGGCAATCGCCAGCGCCTGGCGAAAATCCGCTTCCGACTCACTGGCACGGCGGCCGCTCATCAGCAATTGCCCGCGCAGGGCTAAAAGTTGAACTTCGTTTGGCTGTGAAAGTGTGGATGTATTTCGAGTTCGACTTAATAGTGAAGCGATCAAATCGGCTGCGGCTTCACCCTGCCCGGTGGCGTCCAAATGAAGGATGTTCTCTTGAAGATGGGTAAGCATCTCAGAAATTTCAGCGGCCTGGCCGAAGTGATACAAGGGTTCAAGCAAATTGCGGGTTGTGGCTTGCAAATGCACTGCCGCGATGCGATGCATTTTCTGAAAGAGGCCAGCGCGAGCATGAAGTGCTATATCGAGATGGTCCTGAAGGAGGGGATGCAGGCGGGCCTCGGAAGAGTTTTCAATGAAATGGCGTCGTTGGAGAGTCGTTATCACGTCGTTCAAATCCTGCACCAGACCTTCCTCACGCAATCGTTCAGCCAGGTCTGCATCGAATAAGTTGACGGGTTGTCGAAAGATCGAGATCAACGAGAGTAAATTGACCGCAGAGTCGGGCAATCCCTCGAGCGCATTTCCCATCAAGAATGCGGCAATCTCCCTTTGGGTTGCAAGTTGTTTCGGGAATTTATCGATCTGGGCTGGATCTTGAAGAATATGTGCGCTTGCCAGCCTCAACAACATGGGGTTTCCCTGAGTCAGGACGTGGAGTTTACTTAGTGTTTCATCGGGAAGTGATAAGCCAATAGATTGCAACAACGAACGGGATTCACCCTCACTCATCCCTCCCAAGGGTAAGGATTCGACATTTCTGATTTCTATTTTTTCGCGCGAAACCAGCAGGAATTGACAGGTGCTTTTGTCGATCAAGTCTTCAAAGGGAGGAAGTGATCGCATGTGATGAAATTCATCCACACAGATGAACGGATTGATGACGCGCAGATGTTCGGCGAGAGATGGCAGGCCCTCATTGAGTGGAAACCCGCCGGGTTGTGTAAAAATGGCAGCATCCATACGCCCTTCTGATACGAGAAAAAGCGCAAGCTGCCGGATGAAGGAATCAAAAGGGGATGGATCGTTACGGTTTACTGTGTGCCAAAAAACGGGACGCGATTCGTAAATGGTTCTAATAAACGAGGCGGCAATCGCGCTCTTCCCAACGCCCGGGAATCCGTAAAGCAAAACGGCCTTTTGATGAAGGAACAAAATTTTCAAAGATTCCGAAACAGACGGACGAACAACATCCATTCCCACAATGACCGGGACTGCCTCCAATACTCCCATCTCATCCGACAGGATTTCATCTGCTTCATCCTTTGGGTGAGCTTGGCGCGCCAACTCCAACAGATGCTCCCTAATTTCTGGTTGGTCCTCCAGCCCAAGCGCGGGAATGAAGCGTGCCTGTACCATCGCAAGGTCGGGCAGGCGATGGTTGTGTTCAAGCCGGGAAATTTGCGCCTCCCCATACCCCACTGCAAGCCCGAGATCGCGTTGACCCAACCCAGCACGGAGGCGAAGATATTTGAGAAACGATCCAAAATCATCGAAGTCCCTCATAAATCGGTCAGATTTTATCCGATTTGAATCCATGAAGGAATTATACAACAGGGGAATTTGGAAAATAATGTCATGTATTTTTGCACCGTATTTGCTATGCTGTGGACAATGCAGACGCGGCGTGTGATTCGGAAATTGGTTCGTAAAAAAGGTGGGCGCGGCTGGGAGGCTGCATGGATCGAAGTACCCATTGAATTGCAGGTTACGTCTAGTGTAAGTGCTGAGTCTTACAAGGAGAGTACGATGAAAAAAGGATCTTCGCGTTGGGGATGCATATTGGGCGCTTTGCTTCTCCTCCTGCTCTTTGCCGGGGGCGGGTGGTGGCTATACCAGTCGCAATCTACGGCTTTCGACGGAGCGTCACCGTCAACTGTATTGGTGACGATCACCTCCCCATCCAGCGGGGATGAGATGGATATGGGAGAATTTGTGCTGGTGGCAGTACAGGCGGTCGCGCCGGAAGCCATCCAAAGTATGGAGTTATTTCTGGATGGGCAATCACTTGGGAAGTTGACAGATCCTTCCAACGCTTCATGGACCTGGCAAGCCTGGCCCCTGGGAGTTCACTCTTTCTACGCCCAAGGTACCGACGCCAACGGGCAGGTGGGATACTCGCAGGTAGTGGTTGTGAATGTTTTAGCCGGGGATGGGATCCTTCAAACCGTTGCCCAGGAGGGACAAACTCTGGAACAGATCGGCGCTGGCTATGGGGTGCCGCCGGACCAGATGGCGGGCGCGAATCCTAAAACTAATCCGTCCCAACCTTTGCAGGGAGGACAACCAGTGAAGATACCAATTGGGAATGGAGGAGCAGGCAACGGATCCGGGCAGGGAAGCGGACAGGGACAAAATCCCGCAGGCGGATCCAATTTTATTCCCTATTCAATCACTTGGACATTCAGACTGATCGAGCCAGCGGATGAATCCTATTGTTATACCTCCATCGGCGACGGCACTTGGGAAAAGATGCCAAAACCACCCTTCAACTTTCTCGATGACTTCAACCCTTATACCCAATTCGACCTGACATTCCCCAGCCAAAAGAGCGTGATGCAGGCGCAATGCTGGGGCTGGCTGGCGGGTGTACTGAAATTCCTGGGGCAGGGCGAGACACAATTGGATTTGCTCCATCCGCCAAGCGAATTGATAATTGACGGCGGAGGATTTGTGTTGACAGGCATCCCGCAAATTCCGCCCATCGAAGAACAAAAGTTATTGGGAGGCGGCGGGAGTGTGCCCCCGCCCTATGCGCTTCGGGAACCATCAAGCGTGCAAGATTGCGCCTCTCATGGGGATCCCATTGCGGTTCCGCTGCTATGCAATGGAATTATGAACGCAAAAGTAAAGGAAAACATCGTTCTGGTTTGGGAATGGAAACCCGAAGTCTGCCTGCCCGGATTCTGTAAATATGGAAAATATGAGATCGCCGGGTACGGCATTTATGAAATCGATCCGTACACACAATCTCACGTTTTGATAGCGAATATCAAACCCTCTTTGATGAAAGTAGCCTTCCCTCCCCTCCCCTGGGGCAAGTGTTTTGGCGTGGAGGCTTATGTGGATTATCCGGGGTCGCAGGTATCTGAAATGGTCACCTACTGTCCGGGAGATCCACCCAAGGCGCAGAAAATCACATTGACCCCAACAAACTGGCTGACGACCGGTGATCTCAGTGACTCTTGGTATGACGAACTTGGTAATCCAGCGGGAGCAGTTGTCGTCAGCGCCTCAAATTTCGGATCCGAAACCAGATCTTCCGCTGCTGTGAAATTCGCCCAGCCAGCTCTACCACCCGGCGCTGTCATCCAGAAAGCCACCTTGAAGTTTTCAATACTCTGGACAGACTATTTCGCTCACGGTGTGGCGGCCAACTATAAACCCTTATGTGTGGCAAGTGTGGGCAAAGCCAAACAGGATTGGACCGGCTTGGATGGCGGAGAAAACCATTATTTGGCTGGCAAGAATACCCTGTCATCCTCTGCATATAATGAACCACTTACGTCACTGCCAGAGTATGCTGCGTTATCACTTCTAGAAGTGGATGTTACTCCAGTGTTGAAAGACTGGATCAACAAAAATAATCCATTATTAAACTACGGCTTCATTTTTGCCCCTCGCCCTTCACCGGAAACCATAGGAGAGGGTGGGAGTTTCTGTGAGTCTGGGCTGGGAAACTTTCAATTGGAGATCTACTACTTTGCCCCCTAGGGCAAGGAGGAAAACATGAACATGAAAAAACTTCTCCTCGGTGTGGCCATTCTTGTGATGGCGCTTGGCGGCTGTTCTCCCGCTTCGGGCGGCGCAGATTCCTTCGGTTCCAACGCGCCACGCGCCTGGTTCGATTCGCCCAAACCTGGAACGGTATTTTATCCTCCCAATCCATGTTCGATGGTGGCTCATGGCGCCTCGCCCAGCGGGATCGCTGTCTTTGAACTCATCATAAACGGGACGGCGGTATCCGTACCAAGCCCCGATACGGAAGCGTCTCTTGTCACGTTGACTCGCGACTGTGCGATCACCGAGCCAGGCGCGTATGCGCTTCAATTGCGCGCACAGGATAACTCTGGCGCGTGGAGCGGATACGTCGAGACTTATTTCATCATCCCCGGCGCGCAGGGTGGAACGATTGGTGGCGCGGTGTTTGGCGACTTGAACAACAACAGCATTCAGGAGGCGAATGAAGTCGGCCTGGAGGGCGTGGATGTTGTACTGAAAGGCTGCGGTCCCGAGTTGACTCAAACCACGAAAGTTGGCGGTACATTTCAATTTACAAAAGTACCCGCCGGGTCCTGCACTTTGGAGGTATTCAAAGCAGCCTGGGGATTTACCGGCTCCTTCCCCAGTGTAGGCTACCCGATCCCGGTTGCATCGGATCCGAACCTGCCAACGAACCTTGGCGTTCTAATGGGTCCTGTGTCGGATAATATTCCTCCCGAGCCGACATTCACAGCTTTAGCTGCTCCAGTGAACGAGGTTTCGGTTACACAGGTTTCCACCTGGGTAGTATATGTTGGCGACTCCTCTTGCGGACCGATGGAAACGGTCATCACCGCCCATGCCACCGCCTCGAAAGGGATCGCGGCTGTGATTCTATTCTTCCGTTTCCCCGGTACAGAGTTCCAAAGCGTTTCGATGAATCCGATTGGGAACGATCTCTATCGCGGGACGATCAACATGGCATCCATCTTCGGGGATTCAATTCCCTTTGATCAGGCGATATTGGAGTATCAGGTAGTCGTCCAGCAGACCGATGGTGATGTATCCCTGCGCACGCCGTTGCTTGCCGATATCGAGGCGCGAGCTTGCGGAGGTTCCTCGGGTGATTCCGGTGGCACGGATGCTTGTTCTGCTTTTACAGATCAGCGCACTTGTATCGCGAACAATTGCAACTGGTGGGAAATACCGGGCATCGTGCCGATCTATGAATGCAAGAGCAAGCCGTAACTGGGATTTGTCCGAGGTCCTGCACGAAACTGCACGAAAACCCACTCTGGCTGGCGTGCCCAATCCGGTCACTTCGCCTGTGGTGAAATCCGCTGAAATTTCATTACAAAGGAGTACGAATGAAAAACAAACCCTATCTCTCCCTCTTGGTTGTTTTCTTATCCATCCTGGCCTGCGGATTTCCCTCCGCCGCACCCGCAGAGCCCACT